>NZ_WWCX01000116.1:0-16751 GCF_009857655.1 Duganella vulcania | reverse complement strand
TGACATTCGGACACGGCCTCTGCCGTAGCGGCGCCGCTACGGCAGAGGCCGTGTCCGAATGTCAGACTTGACCCCAATTTTATATGGTCAAAGGCAGGGTGCGCAGGCGTTTGCCGGTCAGCTTGAAGACGGCGTTGGCGACCGCCGGTGCGATCGGCGGTGTGGCCGGTTCGCCCATGCCTTCGGGATGCTCGGCGCTTGGCATGATGATGGTTTCCACCTCGGGCACCTGGTTGATGCGCAGCACCGGGTAGTCGTGGAAGCTGGTCTGCTCGACCTTGCCGTCCTTGATCGTCACCGCGCCATACAAGGCCGCCGATAGCCCGAACACCACCGCCGATTCCACCTGTTGCGCGATGATGTTGGGATTGACGGCGATGCCGCAGTCGACCGCGCACACCACGCGGTGCACGCGGATCTCCGTGCCTTCCACCGATACTTCCGCCACCTGCGCGACGATGGTGCCGAACGACTGGTGCAGCGCCACGCCGTGCGCGCGGCCCGCCGGCGCGGTGCCGGCCTTGGCCACCGCCGCATCCAGCACCGCCAGGTGGCGCGGGTGCCGCTTCAGCAGGCCGCGCCGGAATTCCACGCTGTCCTTGCCGGCCGCATGCGCCAGCTCGTCGATGAAGCTCTCTTTGAAGAAGGCGTTGTGCGAGTGCCCGACCGAGCGCCAGTACCCCAGCGGCACCGCGCTGTCGACAATCACGTGCCGGATGCGCTGGTTGGGGAATTCGTACTGCACGTCGAATTCGCCTTCGACCGTGGTCTTGTCAGGCCCGCCGGGCGGCAGGCCGAGGTTGCGCTTGAAGAATTGGTGCGACACCGATCCGCTGGCCGACTTGTTGTCGTAACCGAGCACATTGCCCGCCGCGTCCAGGCTGGCGTTGAAGCGCGCCAGCGCGGCCGGGCGGTACACGTCGTGCGTGGTGTCGTCCTCGCGCGCCCAGATCATCTGCACCGGCAGGCCGCCGGTGTGCCGCGCCACCGCGACCACCTGCGACACCATGTCGACATCCAGCCGGCGCCCGAAGCCGCCGCCCAGCATCGTCACCTCCAGCACCACCTTGTCGGTCGGGACGCCGGCCGCCTTGGCCGCCGCCTCCACCGCGAAGCCGGGCGACTGGGTCGGCGCCCACAGGAACACGAAGCCGTCCTTGACCTGCGCCGTGCAGTTGACCGGCTCCATCGCGGCATGCGCCAGGTAGGGTGCGCGATATTCCGCCGTCACGGTTTTGGCGACGCCGGCGGCCTTGCCTTCCACCGCGTCCATGTCGCCTGCCTTGTGGTAGGCATGGCCGGAGTCCGCGTCCAGCCTGGCCGCGAACTCGGCGTAGATGGCGGCGCTCGACAGCCTGGCGTTATCGCCGTCGGTCCACTGCACCGGCAAGGCCAGCGCGGCCTGCCTGGCTTGCCACCAGCTCTTGGCCACCACCGCCACGCCGGCGCCGGCGCCGGTCTTGGCCGGCAGCGCGCTGGAAAAATCGACCACGCGCAGCACGCCCGGCATCTTCAGCACCGCGTCCGCGTCGACGCTGGCGACCCGGCCGCCGATCACCGGCGACATCCGCACCGCCGCGTACACCATGCCCTGGGGACGCACGTCGAGGCCATATACCGCCGTGCCGTTCACCTTGGACGGCGTGTCGCGGCGCGGCTGCGGGCGGCCGATCAGCTTGAAATCCTTGGGCGACTTCAGGCGGATCTCGCCCGGCTTGGAGGTGGCCGCTGCCACCGCCAGCGCGCCGTACGCCAGGCGCCTGCCGTCGGCGTGGAGGACGAAGCCGTCCCCGGTGCGGCAGTCCTCCGCACGCACCTGCCACTGCGCGGCGGCGGCGGCCACCAGCATGGCGCGCGCGGCGGCGCCGGCTTCGCGCATCGGCTGCCACGCGTCCTTCACGCTGGACGAGCCGCCGGTGATGATCAGGCCCAGCTCGCGCGCGACCTTGCCGACGGTCCAGCTGACCACCGCCTTCAGGTCGCCGTTGTCGTCCGGGTGGAACGGCAGGCCGTCCTTGAGCATGGCGATATTGCCGTAGATTTTATCGTGCGGCGCCTGCACCAGCCGCACCGCGGACAGCGGCACGTCCATCTCCTCGGCCACCAGCATCGGCAAGGCGGTGTGCACGCCCTGCCCCATCTCGCTGCGCGCCATGACCACGTTGACCATGCCGTCCGGCGCTACCGCCACCCAGCCGTTGAGCTCCACCGCGTTGCCGACCACCGGCATCGGATGCGAGGCGTGCAGGCGCTGCCTCGGCGGCATGGCGCCCCAGCCGACCACCAGCGCGCCGGCGGCGGCCACGCCGCCAAAGATAAAGCGGCGGCGTCGTTTGGACTGTGGCTGCATGCGGTCTCCCTTGTTTGGTTATTGGTGCCAGCGCGCCAGCATGTCGCTGGCGGCCACCGGTTTGCTGTAGAAATAGCCCTGCGCCTGGTGGCAGCCGTGCCGCAGCAGGAACGCGGCCTGCTCCTCGGTCTCGACGCCCTCGGCGATCACGGACAGGTTCATGCTCTTGCCCAGCTGGATGATGGCGATGGCGATGGCCTCGTCGTTGACGTCGGTCGAGATGTCCTTGATGAAGGAACGGTCGATCTTCAGCGTCTGCACCGGCAGCTGCTTCAGGTAGGCCAGCGACGAGTAGCCGGTGCCGAAATCGTCGATCGCCAGGCCGACGCCGATCGAGTGCAGGTCGTTGATGAAGACCATGGCGTCGCCGGTGTTCATGATCACCGACTCGGTCACCTCCAGCTGCAGGCGCTCCGGCGCCAGGCCGGTCTCGCGCAGGATGTCGGCCACCATGTTGACGATGCTGCCGCGCTCGAACTGCTTGGCCGACAGGTTGACCGCCATCTTCGGCACCTGCAGGCCGGCTTCCTGCCAGCGCATCATCTGGCGGCAGGCCTCCTCCAGCACCCACTTGCCCAGCTGGTTGATGAAGCCCGTGTCCTCGGCCAGCGGAATGAAGCGGATCGGCGGCACCAGGCCCAGTTCCGGATGGTTCCAGCGCACCAGCGCCTCGACCCCGATCAGGCGGCCGGTGTCGATTTCCACCTGCGGCTGGTAGTTGAGGAAGATCTCGTCCTTTTCGATCGAGCGGCGCAGGAAGGTCTCCAGCCGCAGGCGCTCGACGCCCTCGCCCGTCATCGACGGCGTGTAGAAGCTGTAGCCGTTGCGCCCGCGCGCCTTGGCCTGGTACATGGCGACGTCGGCGTTCCGGATCAGCATGTTCAGGTCGACCGCGTCCTCCGGGAACACGCTGATGCCGACGCTGCAGGTGACGAACAGCTCGTGGCCGGCCACCATGAACGGCTGCTCGAACATCTGCACCAGCTTCTCGGCGACCTGGCTGGCGCCGAACTGGTTCTCGATATTCTCCAGCAGGACGATGAATTCGTCGCCGCCCAGGCGCGCCAGCGTGTCACCCTCGCGCAGGCGCTCCTGCAGCGCCTTGGCGACCTGCTTGAGCAGCTCGTCGCCGATGTGGTGGCCCAGCGTGTCGTTGACGTTCTTGAAGCGGTCCAGGTCGATGAACAGCAGCGCCAGCTGCTCGCCGTCGCGCGAGGCGCGCTGCAGCGCGTGCTGCAGGCGGTCGTGGAACAGCAGGCGGTTAGGCAGCGCGGTCAGCGGGTCGTGGTGGGCCAGGTGGTCCAGCTTTTCCTGCGATTCCTTGGCCTTGGTGATGTCGCTGAAGACGCCGACGTAGTGCGTGGTCTCGCCGCGCGTGTCGCGCACCGCGCTCACCGTCAGCCATTCCAGGTACAGCTCGCCGTTCTTGCGCTGGTTCCAGATCTCGCCGCGCCAGAAGCCTTTTTCCACCTGCGCCTTCCACATGTCGGCGTAGAACTCGGTGTCGTGGCGGCCGGAGCGCGTCAGCGTACGGTCGCGGCCCAGCGCCTCGGCCTCGGTGTAGCCGGTGATCTGCGTGAAGGCCGGGTTGACGGCGACGATGACGCCCTGGGCGTCCAGCACCACCACGCCGTCGGCGATGTGCTCGATCACGGTGGCGGACAGGCGCAGCTTCTCCTCGGCCTCCTTGCGGGCGGTGATGTCGGCGTACACCCAGATGCTGCCCTCGTTGGCGCGCTTGTTGTCGAGCGCGTAGCCGCTGACCATGCACCAGAACAGGCTGCCGTCCTTGCGGCGGTAGTGGCGCTCCTCGTTGAAGTAGTCGCCCTCGGATAGCGACGGGTACTGGCGCGCGCCGGCCGATTCGAAATCGAAGGAGTTGGGGAAGACGATCGAGGTCGAGGCCCCGGTCATGGCGCCCGGCTCGTAGCCGAACAGCTCCTCGCAGCGGCGGTTGACCGAGACGATCTTGCGGTTGCGGACGAACATCACGCCGAACATGACGTTGTCGAGGATGGCGCTTTGCTCGGCCAGCAGCGCCTCGATGCGCATCTCGTTGTGCTTGCGCATGCTGATGTCGGAGATGATGCCGTCCACCCAGGGCGCGTTGCCCTCGCCGTCGTGCGGCTGCGGCTGGCCGTTCTCGGCCACCCAGCGCTCGGTGCCGGAGGCGTCCAGGATGCGGTATTCGACCTCGTACGGCTGGGCGCCGCGGATCGCCTCGGAGACGGCGCGGCGCTGCTTCTTGCGGTCTTCCGGCGCGATCAGGTTGGTCCACGAGTGAGTGGTGCTGCGCATGAACTGGGCGGCGGAGTAGCCGGAGATCTCTTCGATGGCGTCCGACACGAAGTCGATCGGGCCGTCGGGGCGGAAGCGGAACACCGCGCCCGGCACCTGGGTGACGATGGTGCGGAAACGCTCCTCGCGCTGGCCGATGTCCTCGAACAGGCGCTTGATCGCCACCCGCATCTGCTCCAGCTGGCTGGCCAGGCGGCCCAGCTCGTCGCTGCCGACCAGGTCCAGCCGGGTTTCGAAGTCGCCGTGCGACAGGCGGTCGGAGAAGCGCATCAGCTTGCGCAGCGGCTTGATCAGGCGGGAATTGAGGAACAGCACGATCAGCAGCAGCGACACCATCAGCTGCCCGGCCAGCACGAACACGTACGACAGCTGCTTCTCGCGCAGCTCCTGCTGGCTGCGGGCGTCGTCCATCTCGACCGTGATGCGGCCGATGCGCTCGCCGCGCACCAGGATTTCGCGCTCGGCGCGGTACACGTTGCCGGCCGCGCGCCGCGGCGAATGCACGCTCATGAACTGGGTGTCGGCCTGGCCGACCACCTCGACCTGCAGCACCGACTGGTCGCGCATCACCGATTCGACCAGCGAATGGGCCGACTCGGCGTTCATGTTCCACAGCGATTCCTGCATGCCCAGCGCCAGGATGTCGGCGTTGCGCTGCAGCGATTCGTTGAGCGCCACGCGCGCCGACTGCTGCTCGTGCACGCCGATCAGCAGATAGCTGCCGATGATGGCCGGGATGACCAGGCCGCCGAACACCACCAGCAACAGCGCTCCATAGATCGAGAGACCGTACAGGGCGCCGAGCCGGGTACGCAGCCGTTGATAGAGGGCGCTAATCATGCACCGGTACGCCGTCTTGATAAGTTTGCATCATCTGTGTATAGGGGGTTCGTCGCGCAAACTTTAGGGTTACTTGATGGAATTATGCACGGAAACTGGCGAAAAAGTCATGCTCCCAGCAAAAAACCCACAGGCAGGCTATCATCGCGGCTCCATTCAACAGAGGGCTCCGCCATGACCACATTCTCCATGTACTCCGCCTCCATCCCCGTGTTCAAACAGATCCTGAACAGTCTGCTGGCCATCCTCGACAAGGCCGAGACCCACGCGGCCGAGAAAAAGATCGACCCGAACGCGCTGCTGCAGTTCCGCCTGTTCCCGGACATGCTGCCGTTCACCCGCCAGATCCAGATCGCCTGCGACTTCTCGAAGGGCGCGGCGGCCCGCCTGGGCGGCCTGGACGTGCCTTCGTACGAGGACACCGAAACCAGCTTCGCCGAACTGAAGGCCCGCATCGTCAAGACCCTGGCCTACATCGACAGCGTGCCGGCCAGCGCCATCGAGGGCAGCGAGACGCGCGCCATCACCACCGGCAGCGGCGAGAAGACCAAGCACTTCACCGGCCAGACCTATCTGTTCCACTACGCGCTGCCGCACTTCTTCTTCCACGCCACCACGGCGTACGACATCCTGCGCCACAACGGCCTGGACATCGGCAAGAAGAACTTCATCGGCACGTATTAATTCTCAGATTATGGGAAGCCATGTATAGTTGTCCATGCCTCTGCCGTTAGGGGGCATGAATTCTCTATCGACAGTGCGATCTGAAGGCTACAATTCAGTCACATTGATACACCGCAAAAAAAATCCAAGTAGAAGTGTAATTGTGTTTCATTCGTTTAGAATCCAATCCCAAACATTCTTTTAGTAATAGACATGACTACAGCTAACACGGCTTTATCAGAAAAAGATTCCGTGGGATCCAAATTGGAGCATTCTACGGCTAAAATAGTTACCGTTGCGCCAACCAAAATAACTGACACCGCCTCGACCAAAGAACCAAGTCTAAAAAATTACGAGCTAACGATATCACCTAAACCGCTCCAAATAGTCGTAGACACGCCCACTGATTGGCCTGCTACCGTCATTACGCCCTTAGTGATTGCTGTCGTAGCCGCTTGGTTTACTTGGGCTAATCAGCGTTTTCAAGTACGTAGCACCACTGCAAATTTTCGACATGCTTGGCAAGCAGAGCTTAGGACCACCGTCACAAGCTATATTAGTGCAGCGCTTGAAATCAACATGAAATGTGCCCGCGATCCCGATTTTTTGAATAAACAAGAAGCAGAACCACTACTTACAAAAATAACGACAACTCGCGCAACTATTAGGGTAATGCTAGATAAGGAAAAAAGTTACACTCGCGAACTGGTCGATCTGATGGATGAGATAGCTGACAATATCGATGATAACGGGTCGATATTCGACGAAAAAATAACGGAATTTACCAATAAAGCTCAAGAAGTACTTGAGCTGGCTTGGATTGATATTCGAAGAGATTTACAAGGAAAGAAAAAAAAGTAAGTGCATCCGAAGAGTAATCATATTACCCTCCCGCTTTCAAAAAACTCAAACTTTTATTTTTTTCTTCCGGGCAGAATTATCAATCGCAACAAATCCAGAAACATAAAGCCGAAGATAACCAGCAAGATGTTTTTCTAAAGCCTCATCGATCTGATCATATTTCTGCGGACTCCGAAGCTTCGACAGCAAACCAATAATAAATGAAGCGGTAAGCTTTATTATTAATTTGTGACCATCTTGATACAATGACTGAAAAATCTCCAGCTCACCGCCCTTCGACAATTCCTTCTGGGGATCTCGGCAGATTATAAAACCGATATCACCGTACTCACCACCAATTTTTGCTGCACATTGCCGATAATCATCAGCGGTTAACTTTTCGTGGTTTTGTACTTTAAAAATAATTTGACGAGAGTGATATTTATTAAGAATATCACGCCAAAAACCATCCAATGCCCTATTAGTAGCAGTGATTTCACTATTCAGCGACTCACTATCAATCGACCGGGATTGGATATTTTGAAGCTTCCTCGCAGCAATCAAATCAATCGATCGCTTAGCCCAGTCTTTAAAGAGACTGGAATCCTCATCGCCCTTTTCAATCCCATCCAGCTCTGAGATTAGCCTACCAATTAGCTTGTTGCGTTGTTCCTTCACTTCCGAAGAAATAGTAATGTCATATTCGTCGTATATCTGTTCGGCACTATTTTGATCTGCTGGATCGAGTGCAATACCTAAAGCACTACGATAGCAGGGATGAATCATCAGCAACGAAGAATTTTCGAATAACTGATCGGGCTTTTTCCCATCATGGCTAAATATCGTATTTCCTGAAAGTTTATCTACGAGTCCTACATACCCAATTCCATAAAGGGACTTTAGAATTTCTTCAGATGACCCCATAATTGCAATATGCTGTGCAAGGTGGATATCTTGCGTTTTCTCGCTAAGCTCAGTCAATACTCGTTTAGCCTCATCCACGCTAAATTGTGCCCCTAAGACGGATAGCGTCCGCGTTACTTCGGAAATTCCAGGGAAAACTGAAGAATATTCCTTTCGAAGATCATCATATCGGATCTGCGAAATATGATTTGCCGAGGCAGCTAGATCCTCAAGTATCAGATGCTTTCTATTAGCCTTAGATGCGTTGTAAAAAGCAGTATTCAGCAAGGAAATAAGGTCTCGAGGCCGATACAACGTCATTTTTAAAACAGACTTAAATCCTTGAATTCCATGGAGCTCATTAGCCGTAACCGCATTCCAAACTCGCGTATCACTTTCGGTAGTAATGCCGAAGGCACTGCGTATCCGCCTACAGACCATATGAAACAGTTCTTGGACGTCCCAGTGCAAGCGCAGGACGCTCCCCTCAATATTTCGAGTAAAGTCTTGATCGAAATTCTGGATTGCACGGAAGACGTTATCGCGCAAAAACAGGAATGTTTTAATTAATTCGGCGCGCTGTCGAAGATCATCAGATCCATAAATTATTCCGTCAACGATCCCAATCCCAATTTCATCCGGTTCATAGCCCTCATCTAAACGATCAATTAGAACCATAACCCGTCGACCAGACTGCTTCAACGAATGGCAAAGCTCATCTGTTATATCGTTCACACGCAATCGACCAGCAAGCTCAGAAATACTTTCCTCAGGCTCTTCGCCAGCTACTATCGATGATTGCAACGTCTTCTTTAAACGAGAAATTATAGTCCCACCAAGACTCTGCCACTGCTTTAATGCCTTATTTAAGAAAATTGAATCGGCAATGTCTTTTTGTGCCTTGTAGTGATTAGATAACTTCTCCGCAATCTCCATAACTAAAGCATAACGCCAGCCGGTCTTAATAGCAGCTCTTATACGAGGCAGCGACGTACCGAACTTAGTTGCCGTGGCACGAAGGCCGATAACGTCTTCTTCGTTAGGGGCAACAACTACTACGAAATCTCTTTGAGCACGCCACTCTTCGTTAAGTTTATAAGTTAACGCACTTTTTCCTGTACCACGCCGTCCCACCACCAGATAGCGATCACTTGCCTCGGAGAGAATCTTGTGATCCTGCCAATCGTAGAAAGCTACATCAAGCATCGCCTTGTCTTGTTCAGCCCGAACATCGCCTAGCACATTGCCCTTATTTTCCAAACTACTCATAGTCAACTATCTATCTAGACGTTAATATTTAATAACATTCAGCAATAGTAGCATGTTCGGATTGATCCAAGAAGAGTTTGCAATCAAGCTAGACTACGTTAAAAAAAGACATGCACCCGAGAATTTCGAACTCAGGTGTTCCGGCGCGGGTAGCCCTGCGCCAGGATGCGCTGCCACACCAGCTCCTTCTGCTCGGCGCTCATCGACACCCAGTGCGCCACCTCGACCACCGACCTGCCGCAGCCGCGGCAGATCTCGTCGAAGGTGGTCGAGCACACCGCCACGCACGGCGTGTCCGGCCGGACCGGCAGGTCGGCCATCATTTCACCTTCATCAGCTTGTCCCAGCCGTCGTGGCCCAGGGCGCGCAGCGTCTCGATGTTCTTTTCAAAGATCTCGCCGGCCTCGGGGAAGGCTTCCACCGCGCGCTCCACGCTGTCCTCGCGCAGCAGGTGCAGCGTCGGGTACGGCGAGCGGTTGGTGTAGTTCTCGATGTCGTTCGGGTGGGTGTCGGCGAACTGGTAGTCCGGGTGGAAGCTGGCCACCTGCAGGATGCCGTCCAGCTCCACGTCCTCCAGCGCGGCGTCGGCCACGTCCAGGAACTCGTTGAAGTCCTCGAAATCGGCCAGCACGTTCGGATGGATCAGCATGGTCGTGTCGACCTTCTCGGGCGAGGTCTCGGCCAGGTATTCCAGTTCCTCCAGCAGCTGGGCCAGCAGCGCCTCCGGGGTGTCGGCGTCGCTGACCACGTAGCGGATCTGCTTTTTCACATGGACGGCCTTGGCAAACGGACACAGGTTCAGGCCGATGACGGCCTGCTCCACCCAATTGACGGTCTCGGCGATGACGGCGTCGTAATCGATGGCGGGGCTACTCATAATTCAATTCCTTGGTGACTGCTCAAAAGCGGAATTGTACGCACTCTTTGCGGGAACTCATACTTCCGCGATTTTGCTGGCATTTTCCGCCTATTTACGTGGAACGATTGCATAAAAGAATTCGTCATCCTGCTGACATATTTCTTGACTCGACCGGGCGACCTTCGTACACTCCACGTTTATTCATAGTCCGATCGATGTTGCTGGTCGATAACAATGGAAAACTATGCAAGCACGTATTTCTAAATCCGCCGCCCTGGCGACGCTGCTGGCCCTGATGGCGCCGGCGATGGTCCAGGCGCACGATGAAGCGCCGGGCCTGCCGGCGTCGTCGATGCCGCTGTCCGCCCTCCCCAAGTCCCCCGCCCTCGATGTCTCCTCCCTGAAAATCAACAAGCCGGCCAAAGCGGTCGACGAGGATGCTTTCCGCGAAAAAGACGTGTGGGGCCGCATCCGCAGCGGCTACGCCATCCCGGACATCAACAACGAGCTGGTGGCCAAGCACGTCAACTGGTACGCCACCCGTCCCGACTACATCAGCCGCACCACGGCGCGCGCCTCGCGCTACCTGTTCCACGTGGTCACCGAGCTGGAGAAGCGCGGCATGCCGACCGAGCTGGCGCTGCTGCCGTTCATCGAGTCCGCGTTCAACCCGCAGGCGCTGTCGAGCGCGAACGCGGCCGGCATGTGGCAGTTCGTGCCGGGCACCGGCCGCGACTTCAACCTCAAGCAGGACGCCTTCAAGGACGAGCGCCGCGGCATCCTGGCCTCGACCGACGCCGCCCTGACCTACCTGCAGCGCCTGTACGACATGTTCGGCGACTGGCAACTGGCGCTGGCCGCGTATAACTGGGGCGAAGGCTCGGTGCAGAAGGCCATCAAGCGCAACCAGGCGGCCGGCAAGCCGACCGACTTCGAGAGCCTGGCCGAGCTGATGCCGGCCGAGACCCGCAACTACGTGCCCAAGCTGCAGGCGGTCAAGAACATCATCGCCAATCCGGCCCAGTACGGCCTGAACCTGCCGGCCATCGACAACACGCCGTACTTCACGGCGGTCGACAAGACCAGCGACATCGACCTGACCATCGCCGCCCACCTGGCCGAGCTGTCGGTCGACGAGTTCAAGGCGCTCAATCCGCAGTTCAAGCGCCCGGTCATCACCGGCGACGAGCAGACCAAGATCCTGCTGCCCAAGGAAAACGCCGCCAAGTTCCACCTGAACCTGGCCCAATGGGGCAAGGAACTGTCGACCTGGACCACGCACAAGATCACCACCGCCCGCGAAAGCATCGGCGTGCTGGCCTCGCGCTTCCACACCACGCCGGAAGTCATCCGCCAGGCCAACAACATCCCGCAGAAGTCGCTGCTCAAGGCCGGCTCCACCATCCTGGTGCCGAAGATCTCGACCTCGGCCAGCGTGGACATCTCGCCCGAGGTGGAGCGCAACGCCACCGTGGCCTTCGAGGCCGAGCGCGAGCGCACCACCGGCAGGTCCGGCTACAAACTGGCCAAGGGCGGCAAGACCGCCAAGTCCGGTCCGGTGGCACTGGTCAAGGCGCGCGTGCCGCGCGACGCCCACAAGCCCCGCCACCGCGGCAATTAAACAGCCAACGCAGCCCGCCCGGCCCCGGCCCGGGCGCATGCCGCCGGGGCCGCCGCAGCGATCAAAGGTTGCAGTCGCGGCCCAGTCGCCCTACAATCTTGGTCTTGCGGCGGCCGGCAACGGGCCTCTCACATAAATAACAACCCCACTGACGTCGCCAGCCAGCTGAACATGGCAAGACTAGGCGCGCAGTTGCAATTGGAGTCACTATGGCGTTCTTGCAAGGCAAAAAAATCCTCATCACCGGTTTGCTGTCGAACCGTTCCATCGCCTACGGTATCGCCAAGGCCTGCCACCGCGAGGGCGCCGAGCTGGCGTTCACCTACGTCGGCGAGCGCTTCAAGGACCGCATCACCGAATTCGCCGCCGAATTCGGCAGCAAGCTGGTGTATGACTGCGACGTCTCGAGCGACGAGCAGATCGCCGCGCTGTTCGCCGACCTGGGCAAGAGCTGGTCGCAGCTGGACGGCCTGGTGCACGCGATCGGCTTCGCGCCGCGCGAGGCGATCGCCGGCGAGTTCCTGGACGGCCTGACCCGCGAGAACTTCCGCATCGCCCACGACATCTCGGCCTACAGCTTCCCGGCCATGGCCAAGGCCGCGCTGCCGCTGCTGAAGGAAGGCTCGTCGCTGCTGACCTTGTCGTACCTGGGCGCGGTGCGCGCCATCCCTTACTACAACACCATGGGCCTGGCCAAGGCTTCGCTGGAAGCGTCGGTACGCTACCTGGCGGAAAACCTGGGCAAGCTGGGCATCCGCGCCAACGGCATCTCGGCCGGCCCGATCAAGACCCTGGCCGCGTCCGGCATCAAGGACTTCGGCAAGCTGCTGGGCTTTGCCTCGTCGCACGCGCCGCTGCGCCGCAACGTCACCATCGAGGAAGTGGGCAACACCGCCGCCTTCATGCTGTCGGACCTGGCCTCCGGCATCACCGGCGAGATCACCTACGTCGACGGCGGCTTCTCGCACGTCATGGGCCTGAACGCGGAAGACTACCTCTGATCGCAGCCGCGCTGACGCTCACGACGCCCGGCCATGCCGGGCGTTTTTGTTTGCGCGGCGGATTACAGGTGTTCGTGCACGACGCGCAGGCGGTGGCCGGTCAGGGCCGCGAGCTCGTCGCGCAGCTTGTCCAGCATCCGGCCCTCGACGAAGCCGAAGCCGAGGTGGCCGTAGGCCCAGCCGCTTTGCCATTCGGCGATGCTGCTGGACGTGCCGCAGGCGGGACAGCCCAGGCTGCTGTCGCCCTCGCCTTCGTACCAAGCCTCGGTCGGCGGCGACCAGGGCAGGTCGAAATGCGTCGCGCCGCAGTGCGGGCAGACGAAGGGGCCGACATCGCCCTCGCCGGCATGAAACACGGTGCGCTCGGTGACGATGCCGGGCTGGATGATCTCCTGCTCCACCAGCCACTGCCGCACCTTGTCGGCCAGCGCCGGCGCCTCCCCGGCGGTGGCGTCGATATCGACAATCCAGTAGGTATGTACACTCATGGCAGCTCCTTCAGGCCGGCGGCCACCCGCCCGGGCTGGTGCGGCAACGAGGCCGACATGTCGAACACCCGGTCGGCGCCCTTGCAGTAGCCGCAGCCGGGATCGGGCAAGGTCAGCTGCACCACCACCAGCTCGTGGCCGGCGACATAGGCGGCCAGCTCCTGCGGCGTCAACTCCAGCACCGCGCCCGGCGTACCCGACAACATCATCGTCACTGCCCACGGCATGAACATGGCTTACCCCCACCATCAAAACCTCGAAATTATCATATAAATAACTGCGGCGCTGCACAATAGAAAGAGACTGACCTATACAGACCACCCGTAGTGCTGTATAGTGTCGCCTGTGCGCTGCAATGAGCGCGCTGCAACAAAAGCAGCGCCGATTGACCAGCCAGGTATTACTAGCAGCTTCGCAAGCCTTAGCGCATCACCCTGATGTCGCTTATAAAGCCCTCCCGCCTTTGGTGTCGCACCTGACACCGTCCCGGCGCAAAGCTTTTGTGCCGAAATTTCTTTCGATTTTGATTGAGTCATTTCGTTTTGGTAGGCGTAGCTATTTCGCGTTCGGCTTTTGCACGAACGCCGGTTTTTTACGAAAGAACAGCATGACATTTGAAGCACTTGGTCTCAACACGTCCCTCATCAAAGCCCTGACCGACGCCGGCTACACCGCGCCGACCCCGGTACAGCAGCAGGCTATCCCTGCGGCGATCGCAGGCAAGGACTTGTTGGTATCCTCGCAAACCGGTTCCGGCAAGACTGCAGCGTTCATGCTGCCGTCGCTGCACCGTTTGTCCGAGATCGACCCGGCAGCCGCCGGCAAGACTCCAAACCAGGAAATGCAAGCCGCCCGCGCCCGTGGCGAGCGCCCACGTTTCAAAGCCGCACAGCCTAAGATGCTGGTGTTGACCCCAACCCGCGAACTGGCCCTGCAAGTGACCACCAATACCGACAAGTACAGCGTCAACCTGCGCCGCATCAAGGCCGTGTCGATCCTGGGCGGTATGCCTTATCCAAAACAGATGCAACTGCTGGCCAAGAATCCCGAGATTCTGGTGGCAACCCCAGGCCGCCTGATCGACCACATGGAATCGGGCAAGATCGACTTCTCGCAACTGGAAATCCTGGTGCTGGACGAAGCCGACCGCATGCTGGACATGGGCTTCATCGACGACATCGAGAAGATCGTCGAAGCGACCCCGTCGACCCGCCAGACCATGCTGTTCTCGGCCACGCTGGACGGCGTGGTCGGCAACATGGCGCGCCGCATCACCAAGGATCCGCAGATCATCCAGATCCTCAGCGCCGCCAACAAGCATGAGAACATCACCCAGCGCGTGCACTTCGTCGACGACCTGTCGCACAAGAACCGCCTGCTGGACCACCTGCTGCGCGACGACTCGCTGGACCAGGCCGTGGTCTTCACCGCCACCAAGCGCGACGCCGACACCATCGCCGACCGCCTGAACATCGCCGGTTTCTCGGCCGCCGCGCTGCATGGCGACATGCACCAGGGCGCCCGCAACCGCACGCTCGACAGCCTGCGCCGCGGCCAGGTGAAGATCCTGATCGCCACCGACGTTGCCGCCCGCGGCATCGACGTGCCGACCATCACCCACGTGTTCAACTACGACCTGCCGAAGTTCCCCGAGGACTACGTGCACCGCATCGGCCGCACCGGCCGCGCGGGCCGCAACGGCCTGGCGATCTCGCTGGTGAACCATGCCGAAGGCATGAACGTCAAGCGTATCGAGCGCTTCACCAAGCAGCTGATTCCGGTCAACGTCATCGAAGGCTACGAGCCGAAGAAGACCGCGTCGGCATCGCGTTCGGCTCCGCGTCCAGGCGGCTGGAAGCCGGGCGACAACCGCGGCGGCGCCAAGCCAGGCCAGCGCACGTTCAGCAAGCCGGGCGCACCGCGCAAGGAAGGCAGCACCGGCGGCGGCTACAAGGGCAGCAACCCACGCAGCACCGACGGCGCACGCCGCAGCTACGGCGACCGTTAATCGGTAGTCCGCTGAATTAAAAAGCCCCCGCCTGCACTAGTGCCAGCGGGGGCTTTTTGCATTGAGGGCAGCGTTCAGCCAAGGGAAGTCCGGGTGGCCTAATAGCCGACGTCTTCCAGACGGTAGCGGAATTTTCTGCGCTCCGGTAAATCCCAGCCGGGCTCGCTATTGGTGTCGCGTGGTGGCGTGCTGGCTGGCGGCGTGGCCTGCGGCGCGGGTGACGCTGGCGTTGATGCGGCGGCCAATGGCGAGACAGCGACTGGGGCCGGCATGATCGTAGGGGCAGGCGTTGCCGCAGGCGCCTTCGACGCGGCGGCCAGTTCATCGCGCAGCCGGTACGCTGATTTGTAGGTCTTGTCGCCCGGGCGACGGATGGATAAATCACGCCATGCGTTGCGCGTCGAGCGGGCGAACGATTGCGCGAACTCGTTCGGCGATACCGCATGGCCGTTGTGGATGATCTGGTCGCCTTCAACGCGCGCGTAGTTGTTTTCGCCGTAGCTCCATGATTTCAGCACGGTGCCTTCGGGAAGAAACAGCGTTTTCCATTGGTAGCCGTGGATACCCGACAGGTCCGCACCCGGTTCGAATCGGGCCGGATCCGACAGCCAACATTCAACGGCTTGGGTCAAGGCTTCCGACAGATCTTGCGAGCCGCCACGGCGGCGCAGTTTCTCGATCAGCTTGAGCAGGGTATCGGTGGGCAGTTGCACGCTCATTGTAGTATTCATTCGATTTTCTCCCCTATTTTCTTCGGCTCTCCCATATTTAGACCGGGAAGTCCGGAAATCGTTCAATGCTTGAAAAAATAGAAGAAAGCCGAAGCGGAAATCGAAGCTCTGCTAGAAGGAGCGGCGAAGAGCACCCCATGTACATACCCCCACAGGCGCGCCCTACTTCCTTGCGGTGATCCGCAAGATCCGGCGGAACGTCGGGCATTCCATGTGGCTGGCGGCTTTGCAGACGGCGGCGTGCCGCAGGCCGTCGCGCATGATGGTGAGTTTTTTGATGGTGCGATCCAGATCGTCCGCCTTGGCGGTCAGCAGGTGGCGGTCGATGCGCAGGTCGCCGTCGGCGCCGAACATGCCCGCGATCTCGTCCAGCGAAAAGCCGGAGGCGCGGCCCAGCGCGATCAGGGCCAGCCGCTCGACCACCCCGGCGTCGAAGATGCGCCGCAGGCCGTGCCTGCCAATTGAGGCGATCAGTCCCTTTTCCTCGTAGAATCGCAACGTGGACGCGGGCGTGCCCGATATCCGCACCACTTCAGCTATGTCCATGCTCGCCATCGCTTGACCTCAAGTTGACTTGAAGTGGCACAGTAGCACTTCCGTATTTCCACGACAAGCGAAAGGATGAAACCATGAACCAGCAGCAAAGCACAATATGGCAAGGCACAGGCGGCAACACCTGGGTCGCCGCGCAAGCCCTGCTCGACCACATGTTCCAGCCCATCGAAGACCTGCTGATGCAAGCCATCCCGCCCGCCACGCAAAGCCTGCTGGACGTGGGCTGCGGCACCGGCGCCACCACGCTGGCCGCCGCGCGCCGCCTGGGCGCGGACCGTCGCTGCACCGGCATCGACATCTCCGGCCCGATGATCGCCGCCGCCCG
>NZ_WWCX01000115.1:0-16794 GCF_009857655.1 Duganella vulcania | reverse complement strand
CGGCCGCCGTGCGGGCCACCGTCAAGCCGCTGCGCGCCGTGGCGCCGCCAGCCAAGCCGGCGCCGGTCAAGCAGGCCGCGAAAAAATCCGCCAGCGTCGGCGGCGACAGCGACTGGGAAGAGTTCTAAGCCGGCTGCATGGCGTCGCGGATCGACATGCCCCAGGCGGCGTTGCGGGGCAGGAAGTAGCCTGCATCCTGCAGCAATCCCGCATAGACGCGGAATTCGCGCATCGTGAGCAGGGTCGCGGCGTTGCGGTAGGCGGCGATGGGCGGGTGGCGCAAGCCGGCCGCGTCGGGCTGGAACACGGTCAGCGGAAAGCCGTCGTTGTTGTTTTCCATGTCGGCCTGCACCAGCGCGCCGAACGCCACGTGGCGGTGCGACTCGGCGTTGTGGTGCACGCGCCGGAACGCGCCGTTGCCGTTGACCATCCGCCCGTTGAGCAGGTTGATGCAGCGCAGGATGCGCGGCGTGATGTTGCCCATGTCGTAGTGCTCCTCGTTGCCGAAGCCCGCCGGCGCCTGCCAGCCCTGCGGGCGCGGGCGCCCGGTGGTGGTCTCCATGGTCATCACCTTGTCGAGGTTGGTGCCGGCCGCGAACACCTGCCCCCGGCGCGGCGCCATGCCGTTCATCACCAGCCCCGGCTTGGAGATCTCGCGCATGCTGGTGCTGCCGTAGTCGCTCCAGCGCGGACACACCGCCATCAGGTCGTAGTCGCCGGTCATCGGCCGGTCGTTGGCGCCGGCCTCGGACGAGCACATCACCTCCAGCGGCAACAGCAGCCGCGAGGCCATGCCGCGCGCGCTGAAGTCGGTGGCGATGGTGTAGACGTGGATCTGGTAGACCGCAGTGCCGGCCGTGGCGCCGGCGCGGTGCCAGCAGGCCCGGAACTCGAACAGCAGGCCGTCGCCGGAGCGCTGCGCCAGCAGCGAAAAGTCGCGCGTGCCGGGGATGGCCTCCATGAATTGCACCGCCGTGCGCGCGGGCAGCTCCTCGGCCTCCACCAGCTGGCGGGTGAGCTGCTCCAGCGTCAGCTCCAGCACGCGGGCCGAGGCGAAGCCGTCGTTGATGCCCTTCTGGTTGGCGCGCGTGCCCTTCTGCGCCTTGCCCTGGTCGTGGCCGACCTTGCTGTAGGTGCCGTCGTACGGCACGAAGCCGGCCTGCGGCCCCCAGTCCGAACTCTTGCCCTTGACGTGGAAATTCTTGCTGGGGAAACCGTCCTCCAGCCAGCGCCGCGACCACGGCCCGGTCGAGCGGAAGATGATCACCTCGTCGAGCGTGTTGGCCACCTGCTGGCAGGCGATCATGTCGAGCCGCGTCATGCCGTTTTCGGCATGCAGGAACGATGGCATTAAATCAAAGACGGGCATGGCGGCTCCAGGTTGATCATCGCTGCACCCGAGTATCCGTTCACGCCCTTCCAGCGTCAAGAAAAAATTATCAATTCGTCAGCTAGTGAGGAACATCTCCTGCAGATCGTTGAGGAAGCGCTGCCCCAGTTCGGTCGGCTTGATCAGCTTGTGGTCGCGGTACAGCAGGCCCTTGGCTTCGGCCGCGTTGAGCTGCTTCTCGATCGCGTTCAGGCTCAGGCCGGTGCGCTCGGCGAACAGGTTGGGATCGAAGCCGCCATGCAGGCGCAGCGTGTTGAGCATGAACTCGAAGCCCATGTCCTCGCGCTTGATCTCGTACTCCTCCTGCACGGGCGCGCCCAGCCGCACCTGCTCCATATAGGCCTTGGGCTGCTTGTAGCGGGCCTGGCGCAGGATGCGGTGCGGGAACGACAGCTTGGAGTGCGCACCCGCGCCGATGCCCAGGTAGTCGCCGAACTCCCAATAATTGAGGTTGTGGCGCGCGCGGCGGCCCTCCTTCGCGTAGGCCGACACCTCGTACTGGCCGTAGCCGTTGGCGGCGGTCAGCTCGGCGATCATGTCCTGCATGTCGGCGCTGGCGTCGTCGTCCGGCAGCGCCGGCGGGTACTTGGCGAACAGCGTGTTCGGCTCCATCGTCAGGTGGTACAACGACAGGTGCGGCGGCTTGAAGGCCATCGCCGTCTCGACGTCGAGGCGCGCCTCGTCCAGCGTCTGCGACGGCAGCGCGTACATCAGGTCGAGGTTGAAGTTGTCGAAGTTGGCCAGCGCGATCTCCACCGCGCGCTTGGCTTCGCCGCCGTCATGGATGCGGCCCAGCGCCTTCAGGTGGCGCTCGTCGAAGCTCTGGATGCCGATCGACAGGCGGTTGATGCCGCTGGCGCGGTAGGACTTGAACTTCTCGGCCTCGAAGGTGCCGGGATTGGCCTCCATCGTGATCTCGCAGTCGCTGTCGAGCGGCAGCAGGGTGCGCACGTCCGACAGCAGCCGGTCCAGCCCCGCCGCCGACATCAGGCTGGGCGTGCCGCCACCGATGAAGATCGTATAAATCTTGCGGCCCCAGATCAGCGGTAGCGCCATTTCCAGGTCGGTGCGCAGCGCGTCCAGGTATTCCTGTTCGGGGAATGTCTGGCCATCCTTGGCCTCGTGCGAGTTGAAGTCGCAATAGGGGCACTTCTTCACGCACCACGGGAAGTGGATGTACAGCGACAGCGGCGGCAGCGCCTGCAGGTTCAGCGAGCCGGCCTGCAGGTACTTGGCGGCGACGCCGGCGGCCTCGCTGATGTCGGTGGCCGGCTTGGCAGCCTTGCTGGTGGCGCCGACGATTTTAATTGGGATCATTTCAGCTTCTCGACCAGCGCGCGCAGGGCCTGGCCGCGGTGCGACAGGGCGTTCTTTTCATCGGCGCTCAGCTCGGCGGCGCATTTGCCCAGTGCCGGGATGTAGAAGTGCGGATCGTAGCCGAAGCCGCCGTTGCCGCGCGGGGTGGCGATCATCTCGCCGTTCCAGCGGCCGTCGGCGATCACCGGCTGCGGATCGTCGGCGTGGCGCACAAACACCAGCACGCAGTAGTAGTACGCGGACTTGTCGGCATGCGCGGCCAGGTCGGCGATCATTTTCTCGTTGTTGCGGGCGTCCGATTTCGGCTCGCCGGCGTAGCGCGCCGAGTACACGCCGGGCGCGCCGCCCAGCGCGTTGACGCACACGCCAGAATCGTCGGCCAGCGCCGGCAGCCCGGTCAGGCGCGAGGCGTGGCGGGCTTTCTGCAGCGCGTTCTCCACGAAGGTGTGGAACGGCTCGTCCGCTTCGGGGACATCGTACTCGCCCTGGGCGTGCACGGAAAAACCGACCGTCGACAGCAGCTCGTTGAATTCTTTCAGCTTGCCGGCGTTGTTGGAGGCGAGGATCAGGCGTTGGGTCATGGATAATCTGGTGTAACGATGGGGGAAGCCGGCATTGTAATCCTTTTGCGCGCGCGGTTCCTCGGTTCCTGCTAGGGAGTCAGCAGCGAGCGGATCTCGGGCTTCTGGTAGTTCTCGCGGGTGACCATGACGGCGTCGGTCAGGATCAGCGGCGGCTTGACGGCCGCGCCCTTCGCCGCGGCCACCGCGGCCTTCATGGCCTGGTAGCCCATCTGGCGCGGGTCCTGCACCACCAGGCCGTGGATTTCCTGGCGCGTCAAGCCGTCCAGCAGGAACCCGGAGATATCGAAGCCGATGAATTTCTTCTTGCCGGCCAGGCCGGTGAGCCGCAGCGCGCGCAGCATGCCGTCGCTGGTGGATTCGTTGACGGCGAAGATGCCGTCCACTTGAGGATACTTTTCCAACAAGGTTGCGGCGCCACGGGCCGCCTTGCCCCGCGTGCCGCCGCCGTACTCGTCGGCGACGACGACCAGGCGCGGCGTATTCTTCTTCAGGTAGTCGATGAAGCCGTTGGCGCGGTCGTCGGTCGAGGCGCTGCCGGGAATGGTGCGCAGCACCGCCACCGTGCCCTGCCGGTTCAGCAGCTTGGCCAGGCGTTCGGCGGCCAGCGCGCCGGCCGTGTAATTGTCTGTGGTGATGAAGTTGACCTGTGCGTTGCCGTCCACCGCCGAATCCACCACGACCACCTTGATCCCCATGGCGGCCGCCTGCCGGACCGGCTCGGCCAGCCGCGCGCGGTCGGTCGAGGCGATGATGATGGCGTCGACCTCCGGCCTGGAGTAGATGCGCAGGATCTGGATCTGCGAATCGATGTCGTCGTTATGGGCCGGGCCGCGCCAGGTCAGGCTGACATGCCCGTCCTCCTGCATGGCCCGCTCCACCCCTTGCCGCATGAAGGTCCAAAAGTCCTGGTCGCGCGCCTTCGGAATGAAAACCACGTTGAGGTCTTTTGCTTGGGCCGGCCACATCGAAAACGCGATGCACACCAGCAGGAGCGACATCCATTTTTTCATGCCCCCATTTTACAACCGCAGCGGCCTCCGAAGGCGGTATTTCGGCCCGCCGTTGCGGATCAGGCGGTCAGGCCCAGCGCCTGCTTCTGCAGCTTGACCAGGTCGGCGATGCCGCCCTGCGCCAGGTCCAGCAGGCGGTTCATGCCGGCGCGGTCGAAGGCGGCGCCTTCGGCCGTGCCCTGCACCTCGATGAAGTGGCCGGCGTCGTTCATCACCACGTTCATGTCGGTGTCGCAGCCGGAATCCTCGACGTAGTCCAGGTCCAGCACCGGCATGCCCCGGTAGACGCCGACCGAGATCGCCGCCACGAAATTCTTCACCGGGACGGCCGGCAGCACGCCGCGCTCGACCAGCTTGGAAAAGGCGTCATAGGCCGCCACCATGGCGCCGGTGATGGACGCGGTGCGGGTGCCGCCGTCGGCCTGGATCACGTCGCAGTCGAGGTTCAGGGTGCGCTCGCCGAAGGCCTCCAGGTCGAACGCGGCGCGCAGCGAGCGGCCGATCAGGCGCTGGATCTCCTGCGTGCGGCCGGACTGCTTGCCGCGCGCGGCCTCGCGGTCCATGCGGGTGTGGGTCGAGCGCGGCAGCATGCCGTATTCGGCGGTCATCCAGCCCTGGCCTTTGCCCTTCAGGAAGCCGGGCACTTTTTCCTCGATGCTGGCGGTGCAGATCACCTTGGTGTCGCCGCACTCGATCAGCACCGAGCCCTCGGCGTGCTTGGTGTAGTTGCGGGTCAGGCTCAGGGTGCGCAGCGCATCGACGGCACGGCCGCTCGGACGGGATTCAAATGACATAAACAGTATTCCTTATTTGAGGATTTGGGAGGATTTTTCGATGGCGCCGCGGATCTCGGCGATGGCCTTCTCGATCTCATCGTCGTCGAAGGCGTCCGCTTCCGTGGCCGGCGCGGCGGCCTGCTCCGGCACCGGCGCGCTGTTGATCGTGGTGCTGTGCAGGTCCTGCGGCAAGGCTTCGGTCGAGATCACGGTCGACAGCTCGGCCGCGGCCAGCGTGCTGGCGCCCATGCTGTCGATCATGGAGCTGCCCTGCCACATGATGGCCAGCGCGGTGACGTTGTCGCTGGCGCTGCCGGCCGCGCCCAGCGCCGCCTGCAGCAGGTCGGGCACGGCCCGCACCACGGTCTGGCTGTGCAAACGCCGCACCAGTTCATCGTCCGGCAGCATAGACCACAACCCGTCCGAGCACAACAGCATCAGGTCGCCCGGCAGCATGCCGGCGCCGCCGGACACCTCCACCTTCGGCAGGCTGTCGGCGCCCAGGCAGTTGTACAGCTTGTTGCGGTCGGGATGGGTGGCGCGCTCGGACGGCTGCGCCAGGCCCTTGGCGATCAGGCTTTCCACATGCGAGTGGTCGCGCGTGCGCGCCAGGATCTGGCCGTTGCGCATCCAGTACAGGCGGGAATCGCCGCAGTGCGCCCAGGTGGCGGTGTTGTGCTGGATCAGGCAGGCGACGATGGTGGTGCGCGGCGTCTCCGGCAGCTGGTGCTCCTGGCGGTAGCGGTGGATGTCGTGGTGGGCCGCCAGGAAGGCTTGCTCCAGGAAGCGCTGCGGCTTTTTCACGTACGGCGTGGCCTGCTGCTGGAACAGCGCCGACACGGTCTGCAGCGCCACGGTGGCGGCGATCTCGCCGCGCAGGTGGCCGCCCATGCCGTCGGCCAGCACCAGCAGCAGCGCGTCGCGGGTGAAGCTGTAGCCCATGCGGTCCTGGTTGACCTTGCGGCCGCCGATGTGACTTTCCTGGTACACGGAGAATTGCATGGTGCGGCCTCTTGTCGTTGTCGGTCAGATCAGCGTGTCGGGTCCGGCCTTGGCCTGGGCCTGGCGTTTGTCCTGCCCGCCCAGCCGGCCGACCAGCCCGCGCCAGCCGGCGCCCAGCCGGTCCAGCACGCCCTGCGGCGGGGGCGGCGGCGCGGGCGCCACAGGCGGCGCCGCCTGCAGCACCTTCTGCAGCGCGAACAGGCTTTGCGGGCGCTCCAGAGGATCCAGCGCCAGGCACCAGCGCACCATCTTCACCAGCTCCGGCGTGTACTGTCCCTCCAGCTTGTCGAAGTGGCTGGCCATCTTGTCCCCGGTCTTGCGCTGGTCGGCCGGCTGCGGCGGCGCCCCGGCCATGCAGGCGAACATCGAGGCGCCGATGCTGTACACGTCCGACCACGGCCCCAGCCCCCCGGCCTTGGTGTACAGCTCGGGCGGGGCGAAGCCGGGGGTGTACATCGGCGTCAGGGTCGGCAGGTCGTTGTTGACGGTCTGGCGGGCGGCGCCGAAGTCCAGCAGCATCGGCGTGCCGTCGGTGCGCAGGTAGATGTTGGCCGGCTTCAGGTCCAGGTGCAGCAGCTTGTTGGCGTGCACCTCGCGCAAGCCCTTGAGCACCTGCAGGAAGATGGTGCGGATGAAGGCCTCGCCCACCTTGCTGCCCTTGGCGCGCTGGCGCTGGATGTGCTCCTGCAGCGAATGGCCCGATTCGTAGGCCATCACCATATAGACGGTTTCATTGGCGCGGAAGAAGTTGAGCACGCTTACAACATTGGGATGCGAGATACGCGCCAACGCCCTCCCCTCCTCGAAAAAACACTTGAGGCCGATGCGGAACACGGGCAAATGCGCCTTGGAGATGGTCGGCACCAGTTCGCCCTCCTGCCTCAGGGCCAGGGAACTGGGCAAATACTCCTTGATCGCCACCGCCACGCCGTCGCCATCGTACGCCAGATAAACAATACTGAACCCACCGGACGCAATTTTCTTTACAATGCGATATCCAGCAATTTCCAGACCATCTGGTAACGGGGCGTTGTTTTGTGCAGCCATAGGATTCCTCGCCTCAACAACCGGATTGTGTGGATAAATCACTGTTTTGTAAAGATTAAATCGGGGACATCCATTGAGCATTTCCAGTATGACGGGCTACGCCGTCGCCACCAGTGAAAGTGCGGCGGGAACACTGACTATCGAAATCAAGAGCGTCAACTCGCGATTTCTAGACCTTCAGTTTCGAATAAACGACGATTTGCGAGCGCTTGAACCCGATTTGCGCTCGGCGATCATGGCGGCCATCACGCGCGGCAAGGTGGAATTGCGCCTCAGTTTCGGCCGCAAGGCCGCGACCACCGGCTCGCAGGCGCTGAACCTGCCGCTTTTGACCGAATTACAACGCTTGCAAGCCGAGGTGAGCGGCCATTTCCCGGCCGCGCCCACCATGTCGGTGGCCGAGCTGCTGCGCTGGCCCGGTGTGATCGAGGAAGCCCAGATCGGCCAGGAATCGCTGCAGGCCGACGTCGCCGCGCTGACCGCGCGCACGGTGCAGGCCTTCGTCCACAGCCGCCAGCGCGAAGGCGCGGCGCTGGAAGCGATGCTGACCTCGCGCATCGAGGCGATGGAAGTGATCGTCAAGCGCATCACGCCGCTGATTCCGCAGGTGGTGGCGGCGTTCCAGCAGAAGGCGGTCGAGCGCATGCAGGACGCGCTGGGCTTGGCCTGCCAGGGCTCGAATTCGGCGCTGTCGCGCCAGGACGCGCTGGAGCGCATCCGCCAGGAGGTGATCCTGTACGGCATCCGCATCGACGTGGCCGAGGAGCTGGGCCGGCTGTCGGCGCACCTGACCGAGACCCGCCACATCCTGAAAAAAGGCGGCCAGGTCGGCAAGCGGCTGGACTTCATGATGCAGGAGCTCAACCGCGAAGCCAACACGCTGGGCGCCAAGGCCTCGGTCAAGGAACTGGCCGACGCCTCGATGGAACTCAAACTGCTCATCGAACAGATGCGCGAGCAGGTGCAGAACCTGGAGTAAGCTGAACCAGGGCCTGCAATCATGTGCGGATCCGCTTCACCGCGGACGCTATGGCAGGCATATAACTGGGATGCAGTATCCCCATCTTGGGCAGGGGAATGTTGGTTTGCGGTCCGGGCGCGGGATCGAACCAGTCGCTGTCAAATGGCAGCTGAACCTGATGTGCCACGTCAAACTTGGTCCGGTACGACAGGCCACTGGCCGCGAACCCCGGATCGGTGGGATCCAGCACCACCTCAGTCGGATAAATATGGTCCGTCTTTTGGCTGGTGCCGTACACCACTGAAACCTCATGCGTTGCTGACGCGACCCGCGCGACCAATGCCGGCCTTTTCTTGGGCCCCGGCACCCCCGCCAACTGCGGAAAAGCACACCAGACAATATCCCCCGGCGCCGGCAGGGGATGGAACTTGCGTCGTTTTGCCGGGCGCGCCACGGATCAGAATATCCGCTGTGTGAACTGCTCTTCCGGCGTGTCGCTCGCGCTACTGGCCTGGCGGATGGCCCGGACCTGGTCGACGGTCAACGGCCCGTCGTCCTGCTCATAAAAAGGCAAATAGCGGCCGGCCATTTGCTTCAATGCGAGATGGGCCACTTCTGTTTTAGTCAGCCCCGTCACCTTCATCAGCTTCTCGACAGTGGCCTCGCTGACGCCAGTCGGGGTGTCGCGCTCGCGCAAGCGCAGCAGAAATTGAGGCGCAGGCTTTGCCACAGGTTTTGACATTTCAAACTCCCCGACCGGATCAATGTATATCTAAAGTATATCAGCCGCAGCCAATCGCGGCTTGATGTTCGCTACACCAACTGGTTCAGCTTAAGCATCTGCGCATCCGCCAGCCCGTCGATGGTCTTCACCAGCTCCAGGAAGTGCGGCGTGGTCAAGTGGAACTCTAGCGCCTCGGCGTCGCGCCAGGCTTCGAGCACGACGAAGCGGCCCGGGTGCTCCAGGTCGAAATGCAGGTCATAGCGGAGGCAGCCGGCTTCGGCGCGGCTCGGTGGCACGACGCGTTCCAGCGCGGCCTTGAGCACGGCCTCGTGGCCCGGCTTGGCGGTCAGGGTGGCGACAACGATCAGTTCTGGCATGGGAATTCCTGTGAATGACGAGAGCACCCAAGCTGGGGACGATTGAAAGATCAGCAAGTGCAGCCGCCAAAAAATCCCGCTATCATCGCCCCATCGACTTGCGGGGAGCGCTGCATGGCACAGATCAGGGTAGGCATAGGCGGCTGGGATTTCGCCCCGTGGCGCGAGACGTTTTATCCCAAAGGCACGCCACAGAAAAAGGCGCTGGAATACGCCAGCCGGCAAGTGACCAGCATCGAGATCAACGGCACCTTCTACCGCACCGCCAAGCCCGAGCACTTCGCCGCGTGGGCCGCGCAAACGCCGGACGACTTCGTGTTCTCGGTCAAGGCCAGCCGCTTCGCCACCAACCGCAAGGTGCTGGCCGAGGCCGGCGAATCCATCGAGCGCTTCATCACCAGCGGCCTGGACGAACTGGGCACCAAGCTCGGCCCCATCCTGTGGCAGCTGGCCGCCACCAAGCAGTTCGACCCCGACGACCTGCAAGCGTTCTTCAAGCTGTTGCCCGCCAAGCTGGGCACGCGCAAGCTGCGCCACGTGCTCGACGCCCGCCACCCCAGCTTCCTGTGCGACGACTATTACAAGCTGGCGCGCAAGCACAAGATCGCCACCGTCATCACCGACTCGCCCAAGTATCCCAACATCAGCGAGGTCACCGGCGAGTTCGTCTACGCGCGTTTGATGGACGCGCGCAGCGACATCGCCACCGGCTACACCAAGCCCGCGCTGAAACAGTGGGCCGCGCAAGCGCACCAATGGCAGCAAGGCGCCAAGTCCGGCGACGCCTACGTCTACTTCATCAACGGCGCCAAGGAACGCGCGCCCGCCGCCGCGTTGCATCTGCTGACACTGCTGTAAATTGGATGTGAATGCTTGCTCTTGGTAAAATACGTCTTTGGGCGACGAAGTTGTGCGCCCGCTGACGTTTTCGAAAGAGAGACATGAGCTCAACCAACTCATTCGCAGGCAGCCTGTTCATGGTGGTCGCGCCCTCGGGCGCCGGCAAGTCCACGCTGGTCAACGCGCTGCTGGCGCAGGAACCGACCATCAAGCTGTCGATATCCACCACCACCCGCGCGCCGCGTCCGGGCGAGACCCACGGCAAGGAATACTACTTCACCACCGCCGAGGATTTCGTCCAGCGCGCCGACGCCGGCGAGTTCCTGGAATGGGCCGAAGTGCACGGCAATTACTACGGCACCTCGCGCATCATGGTCGAACAACAGATGAAGACCGGCACCGACATCCTGCTGGAAATCGACTGGCAGGGCGCGCGCCAGGTGAAGAAGCAATTCCCGCAGGCGGCCGGCATTTTCATCCTGCCGCCGTCAATCGACGCGCTCGAGGAACGCCTGAAGAAACGCGCCACCGACGCACCGCATGTGATCACGCGCAGGCTGCTGGCGGCGGGCGGCGAAATCGCCCACGCTCCCGAGTTCGAGTATGCTATCATCAACGAAGAATTTGCAGTCGCCCTGTCGGAACTGACGGCGATTGTCAGAGCGGCCCGTTGCCGGTTTGCGCAACAAGCGGCGCGCAACGCCTCGCTATTTGCCCAATTGGGTATCCACGCTGAATAAATACACAAGATTTTAGGAGTTAAGATGGCCCGCATTACTATTGAAGATTGTTTGAAAACTATTCCTAACCGTTTCCAGCTGACGCTGGCCGCGACCTATCGCGCCCGTCAACTGCTGCAAGGCCACACCCCGAAGGTTGAAGCCAAGGACAAGCCGACCGTCGTCGCGCTGCGCGAAATCGCCGCCGGCAAGGTCGGTCTGGAAATGTTGAAAAAGGTCCCAATGTAAGTTGGGCCCGGCGTTCCCGAACAATGTGAATGGTGCGGTTTAGCAGTAGTATGGGATATCCTGATCCCACATTTCCCACACTCTCATTGAGACGGAACGCGAACGTATGAATCTGATCCCTGCCGATCCGACATTGAGTGGCATGCCCGCCCGGGCCAACCAGCCGGCCCTTGCGCCGGCTGCGGCCACGTCCGGAGCCGACGCAGGGGATAGCACCGCCACCCTCGCCTCATCCGCACCAGCCCCCATCCCGCCTGTGATTTCTTCGTCGCCCCTGGCCACGCCCACCCTGACCGCCGGCGTTGCCTCGGTCACGCATCTGACCGAAAAACTGGCCGAGTACATGACCGCCGCCGACCTGAAAAAGGTCAAGGAAGCCTACCGCTTCTCGGACGAAATGCATCTGGGCCAGGTGCGCAAATCGGGCGAGCCCTACATCTCGCATCCGATCGCCGTGGCCGAGATCTGCGCCGACTGGAAGCTCGACGCCCAGGCCATCATGGCGGCGCTGCTGCACGACGTGATGGAGGACCAGGACGTCAAGAAGGAAGAGCTGATCGAACGCTTCGGCGCGCCGGTGGCCAACCTGGTCGACGGCCTGTCCAAGCTGGAGAAGATCGAGTTCCAGAGCCAGATCGAGGCGCAGGCCGAGAACTTCCGCAAGATGCTGCTGGCGATGGCGTCGGACGTGCGCGTCATCCTGATCAAGCTGGCCGACCGCCTGCACAATATGCGCACGATGGAGGTGATGGCGCCGGCCAAGAAGGCGCGCATCTCCAGCGAGACCATGGAAGTGTACGTGCCGATCGCGCACCGGCTCGGCCTGAACAACATCTACCGCGAGCTGCAGGATTTGTCGTTCTCGCACCTGTATCCGCTGCGCTACCGCACCCTGGCCAAGGCCGTGAAGGCGGCGCGCGGCAACCGCCGCGAGGTGGTCAAGAAGATCCTCGAATCGGTCAAGAACACGCTGGCCATGGCCAACATCGAGGCCGAGGTCTACGGCCGCGAAAAGACGCTGTACGGCGTCTATAAAAAAATGCGCAGCAAGCACCTGTCGTTCTCGCAGGTGCTGGACGTGTACGGCTTCCGCGTGGTGGTCGACAGCTTCCCCAACTGCTACGTCGCGCTGGGCACGCTGCACTCGCTATACAAGCCGATGCCGGGCAAGTTCAAGGACTACATCGCGATCCGCAAGCTCAACGGCTACCAGTCGCTGCACACCACCCTGATCGGCCCGTACGGCACGCCGGTGGAGTTCCAGATCCGCACCCAGGAGATGCACCGCACCGCCGAATCGGGCGTGGCCGCGCACTGGCTGTACAAGAACGGCGACGCCAATATGTCGGACATGCAGCAGCGCACCCATGCGTGGCTGCAATCGCTGCTCGACATCCAGCAGCAGACCGGCGACTCGGCCGAATTCCTCGAACACGTCAAGGTCGACCTGTTCCCCGATTCGGTGTACGTGTTCACGCCCAAGTCCAAGATCATCGCGCTGCCGCGCGGCGCCACGCCGATCGACTTCGCGTACTCGATCCACACCGGCATCGGCGACCACACGGTGTCGGTCAACATCAACAACGAGCCGGCCTCGCTGCGCACCGAGCTGCGCAACGGCGACATCGTCGAGATCGTCACCGACGCCAACTCGCGGCCGAGTCCGACGTGGCTGTCGTTCGTCCGCACCGGCAAGGCGCGCTCGGCGATCCGCCATCACCTGCGCACCATCAACCTGCCGGAATCGATCACGCTGGGCGAGCAGCTGCTGTCGCATGCGCTGAGCTCGCTGGGCATCAAGCCGGAGCTGGAAGAGCACCTGGTGGAGCGGCTGCTCAACGAATCGAGCGCCAAGTCGCTTGACGAGCTGTATGCCGACATCGGCATCGGCAAGCGCATGGCGGCCTTGGTGGCGCGCCACATCTTCGGCCTGCGCGGCGGCGAATCGGCCAGCGCGCCGGTCGACCACAACAGCGCGGCCGAGCTGGACCCGGTGACCATCTGCGGCAGCGAAGGCGTGTCGGTGCAGCTGGCGCCGTGCTGTTTGCCGATCCCGGGCGACTCCATCATCGGCCAGCTGCGGCGCGACCAGGGTCTGCTGGTGCACACCGGCGACTGCACCCTGGCCAAGCGGCAGAAGATCAAGGAACCGGACCGCTGGATCGCGGTCAAGTGGGGCACGGAATTGAATCGCCGTTTCGACAGCCGCATCAAGCTGCTGATCAACAACGAGAAGGGGATCTTGGCGCGCGTGGCGGCCGAGATCGGCGAGTCGGACGCCAACATCACGTACGTGGGCATGGACGAGGACAAGGAACACGTGCTGCATCAGCTGCGCTTCACGATCCAGGTCAAGGACCGCGTGCACCTGGCTGGCCTGCTGCGCAACGTGCGCCGCGTGGCCGGCGTCAACCGCATCCTGCGCGAGCGCAGCTAAACCGCGTCGCGCAGCACAACAAGGGCAGGCATCGCGCCTGCCCTTTTTCGTTTACCCAATTGGGGTCAAGTCTGACATTCGGACACGAGCTGTGCCGTAGCAGCCGCTAGGGCACAGCTCGTGTCCGAATGTCAGACTTGACCCCAATTTACTACGGCACAGCTCGTGTCCGAATGTCAGACTTGACCCCAAATTACTTGTACGGATCGTACCAATAAGCCTTGTTGGCCAGCGGCGCCTGCGGGGGTAGCAGCGGATTGTCCAGCCGGAACAGGCGGCGCTTGCGCAACGCCGCCTTCTCGATCAGGCCGTCATAGAATTCGTGGAAGATCTGGTCGAAGCGGCCGTCGGCGATCAGCAATTGCAGGCCGTATTCCAGCCTTCGCGCCAGCCTCGGCTGTCCACCGATGAAGAAGTAGCGCGGCAGCGGCATGTAGATCACCAGGCTGCGCTCCACCGCCAGCTGCGGAAACGCCGGCGCGTATTCGTCGCGCTCGTACAGCGCCTCGTCGATCGCGCGCGGGAAATGCTGGAACCGGTGCGCCGCCAGCATCCGGTGCAGGCCCGCCGTCGTGGCGCCGCCGACCACGTCGAAACCAGCCTGCGCGAACACCGCGGTCGAACTCCACTGCCGCCCCGCGCCCAGGCTCATCGCCTTCAGCTGCGCCAGCGTGCGCACCTTTGAAAACGCTTCCTGCTCGCGACCGTCGATCAGCGAGATGCGGTAGCCCGACAAGCCCTTGTCGACCGGGATGCGCACCGGGATCAGCTCGCGCTCCCATTCGACGGAAGTCACCTGTGCGCTCAGGTTGACGGCCTGCCCTTTCCTCATCTCCACCATCAGCCGGTCGCGCTGCACGCGCAGCGTCGAGATCTCCACCTCATACGCGCCGTACCTGGGACGCGAGGCCTCCAGCGCTGCCTTCAGCAGGCGCAGGACGTGGCTGTTATTGAATTCTGTCTTGCTGGAGTTCAGGTCGATGATGTAACGGTCCAGCGCCAGCGCCGGCTCCTGCCAGCCCGCCAGCGCCAGCAGGCACAACCCTGCCAAGGCCAGCCGGCGGGCTTTAGTCGGCAGCCGGGGCCGGATAGCTCACCTCGAGGATTTCCAGTTCCTCCACGCCGTGCGGCGCCTGGAAGGTGATGACGTCCCCTTCGCGCGCCTTGGTCAGCGCGCGCGCCACCGGCGCCACCCAGCTGATCTTGCCGTTCAGCGGATCGAGCTCGTCGATGCCGACAATGGTGATGGTGCGCGTCTCGTCGTGCTGGTTGCAATACGTGACGGTGGCGCCAAAGAACACCTGGTCGCTGCCATGATGCACGCTGGGGTCGACGATGGCGGCCGAGTCCATGCGCTTGGTCAGGAAGCGGATGCGGCGGTCAATCTCGCGCAGCCGCCGCTTGCCGTAAATGTAATCGCCGTTTTCCGAGCGGTCGCCGTTGGACGCGGCCCAGTGCACAATGCGCACCACCTCCGGCCGGTCGACGTCGATCAGCTGCAACAGCTCGTCCTTGATGCGCTGGTAGCCCTCCGGCCGGATGTAATTCTTCGACCCGGCCGGAATCGCCAGCGCCAGCGCGGCGGCTTCCTCGTCGTCGTCCTGGTCCGACTCTTTGACAAATGCTTTGTTCATGCGGGCTATTGTAACGGCTTCGAGCGGCGCCGGGGCTGTTGTGCACGTTCGGTTTTTTCCCCGCGCCGGCGATGCTTTCACGTATCATGATAGCGATAGAACAATGCTTCAACGATGAAACTCTTCCACCGCTTCTGCCGCTCGCTGTTCGCCCCGCTGGTCTACCTGGCGGCCCTGCTGCTGTTGCTGGAGGATTGGTTGTGGGACGTCGGCATGCGGGTGCTGCGCCGGCTGTCGGCCTGGCCGCCGCTGCACCGGCTGGAGGCGTGGATCTGCACGCTCGGCCCGTACGCCGCGCTGGCGCTGTTCGTGCTGCCGGCGCTGCTGCTGTTCCCGGTCAAGCTGCTGGCGCTGTGGGCGATGACGCACGGCCACGCGATGCTGGGCCTGCTCGTCATCGTGCTGGCCAAGCTGGGCGGCGCGGCGGCGGTGGCGCGCATCTTCCTGTTGACGCGGCCGGTGCTGATGACCATTGTCTGGTTCGCCCGGCTGCTGCACTGGTTCCTGGCGCTCAAGGAACGCTGGATCGAACGGCTGCGCGCCACCCGCGCCTGGCGCCGCGTCAGCGCGCTGGCCAAGGCCTGGCGGCACTGGCGCCAGCACGCCACGCCGTCGCCGCGCGGCTGGATCGCGCGCTTCCGCCGCCTGCTGCGGCGCTTCCGCGCGCGCTGGCGGCCCCGTTAATCCATACTATTTATACCGATATCATGAACGCAGCCTCCCCTCCCCCTCCCGACAGCGCGGCCCTGGCCGCCGAGCTGGAACAGGTGCGCGCGCGCTTCGACGCCATCGTCTCCAACACGCCGGGCCTGGTCTACCAGTTCGTGCTGCACCCGGACGGCCGCGTCTCCTTCCCCTATCTGAGCGACGGCTGCCAGGCGCTGCTGGGCCTGACCACGGCCGAGCTGCACGACCATCCGGACCGCTTCCTCGAGCTGATCCTGGCCGACGACCGCAAGTCCTACCTGGACGCGATGCAGGCCTCGGCCACCGCGCTGTGGAGCTGGAACTGGGAGGGCCGGATCTGGATCGACGCCTGGAAGGACGTCAAGTGGATCAACCTGCGCTGCACGCCGCACGCGCTGGCGGACGGCGCGGTGCGCTGGGACGGCATTATGACCAACATCAGCGAGAGCAAGCAGGAGCAGCTGGAGGTGCAGCACTCGCGCGCCCGGCTGGCCGAGCTGAGCGCGCATGCCGAGCGCGTCAAGGAGCAGGAGCGCGGCCGCATCGCGCGCGAGATCCACGACGAGCTGGGCGGCAATCTGACCGCGATCAAGATGGCGGTCGCCATGCTGGCCGCGCGCCTGGACGAGGTGGGCGACTTCCCGGCGCTGCGCGACAAGACCGACTACGTCGACGCCCTGGTCGACCGCACCATCGACGCCGTGCACCGCATCTCGCTGGACCTGCGCCCGGCGCTGCTGGACCTGGGCCTGGCGGCGGCGCTGGAGTGGCAGCTCAAGGAGTTCGAGAAGCAGACCGGCATCGCCTGCAGCTTCAACGCCAACCAGCGCGACGCCGAGCTCGACAACGACCAGGCCACCGCGCTGTTCCGCATCGCCCAGGAGGCGCTGACCAACATCGCCAAGCACGCCGGCGCCACCCGGGTCAGCGTCAAGCTGGCGCGGCTGCGGCACCACATCAGCCTGAAGATCGGCGACAACGGCCGCGGCATCCGCCAGGCCGACCGCGCCAAGCCGGCCTCGTTCGGCCTGCGCGGCATG
>NZ_WWCX01000114.1:0-16928 GCF_009857655.1 Duganella vulcania | reverse complement strand
CGGCCGGGCTGGCGGGCTGCGCGTGGGCCTGGGCGGCGGCTTCGCGCACCTGCTGGTCGATGGTGTTGTAGGTGTCGCGCGGCGCCTGGGTCTGGCAGGCCGACAGCGCGGCGGCCGCGCCCAGCGCGCAGGTCCAGCGCAGCATGTTGTGTGGTGTCTGTTTCGTCATTTTGTTTTCCCTGTCGGGTCTGCGGCCTCGGCCGGTTTGGGAAACAGGGTCAGGGTTTCCAGATTCTTGCCCCGGCGGAGTACCACCGAATTGTCGTTGATGCGTTCGAGTATCGCGTCGCCCACCTTGGCGCCGGCGCGCACGGTGGCGCCGTCGATCACCGCCAGCTTGCGGCCGCCGGGCGCGCGGCTGATCAGGATCGATTGCAGGCGCGGCCCCGATGGCGCGCTGTCCGCTGCGGCGGCGTCGCTGTCGGGCGCGGCCAGCGCGGCGGGCGGACGGGTCGGGTCGGCCATCTTCTGCGCCAGCGCGGGCAATGCCAGCAACAGCGGCAGCAGCAGCAAGTGCGCGCGGCGGTTCACAGTGCGATCCATTTCTGATCCAGGCTCAAGGTGTACAAGGTCAGCGTCAGCCGCGCTTGCGGGTATTGGTCGGCGTCGAGCACGGCGGCGCCCCAGAACAGCTGGGTCGGCATGGCCTCGAGCGCTTCAAGGTAATCGATCATCTCGAGGTAACTGCCCTGCAGCACCAGCTGCACGCCGTGGCGGAACAACAATGGCGCCGGCCCGGCCGCCGGCACGGCAACGGCCGGCTGCGGCTTGGGCGCGGCGGCCTGCAGGATGGAGGCCGGCGTCGGCTGCGCCGGCGCGGCCGGCGGCACGGCCAGGTCCTGCGCGGCGAAACTGCCGTCGAGCGTGCCCTCCGGCGGTAAAGTCTTCAGCGACACCAGGCGCAGCTTGCCGTGTCCCTGCACCATCTGCCGCAGCAAGGCGCCCATGCGCTCCGGCGCCACCAGTCCTTTTTGCGCGCTGCGCAGTTTGGCGCGCAGGTCCGCGCTATCGTGCTGCAACACGCTCAGGCGCTCGCGCACTTCGCGGTCGGGATCGCGGCGCGACGCCACGTCGAGCTGGGTCAGTTCGGAGTCGATGCCCGAGATCAGCATGCGTTGCTCCACCATGGCGGCGCGCAGCGTGCGCTCGCGGGTGTAGGCCGGATCGAGCACCAGCATGTACGTCAGGTACACCAGCATCGCCGCCGTGGCGCCCACCACCATCAGGCGTTCGCGCTGGCTCAGGGCCATCAGCCAGGTATCGAATTTGATCCAGTATGTTTTCATGGCCGCTCCGCCTTGCCGTGTTCGCCGGCCGATGCCGACTGCAGGCTGAATTCCACATAGCGCGGCGCCGCCGCCGGCGCGGTGGCGGCCCCAGCGGTCGCCTCCGCCGCCGGTTCAGCCTTGGGTTCGCGCATTTCCAGCTGGCCGAAGGTCTTGCCGCGCAAGACAGCCTCGCCGGCCAGGCCGTTCAGGTAACCGGGCAGCAGGCTGGCCTTGAGCGCCCGTCCCTGCAGGCCGATCGCATCGCCGCTGCCCTGGATGGTGACGCCGGTCAGCCACAAGCCATCGACGCCGCGCCGCGCAAAGGCGCGGAAGTAGGCCGAGTAGCCGCGCGTCTCGCCCGGCTCACCCTGCTCGAGGATGCCGGCGACCCGTTGAAGGTTGCGCAACTCCACGCCGGCCTGGTCCAGCTGCTGCTGCAGCGCCTCGCTCTTGCGCGGCGCCACAAAGGCGGCGGTGGCGGCGCTCTTGCGCTTCTCGCCGTTGGCCAGGCTGGCCTTGACCGTGGCGGCCTCGGTCTCCAGCGCCGCCAGCCGGGCCTTGGCCAGCGCCGACATCCCGGCCAGCACCAGCACCAGCGCGCCGATGCCGGCCGCCAGCACCGACGTGCTGACGTAGCTCTTCTTGCGTTCAAAACCAACGTTGAACAGGTTGATCTGCTGGCTCATGCGCTCGCTCCCTCGCGCAGCGCCGCGCCCAGCGTGCGCAGGAAGCCGGCCTGCTGCGCCGGTTCCTGCAACCCGGGCGCCGCGCTCAAGTCCAGTACCTTGCCCAGGTCCAGCTGCTCCACCGGCAGATACAGATTGGTGGTCAGGTAAGTACACAGGCCGCCCTCGCCCACCGGCGACAGCACCAGCTTGGCCACGGTGACTTGCGAGAACTGCCGCTCGAAGTGGTCCAGCGAGCGTTGCAGCTCCAGCGTGATGCGCTCGTACAGCTGATGCAGCCGCTCATGGTCCGGGTCCAGCAGCTGGTTCAGCGTGATGTCGATGCGGCGCGCCAGGTAGAGCTCGGACTGATAGCTGACCGTCAGCATGCCGCCGTCGGCGTCGAAGGCCAGCAGCGCCAAGCCGCGTCCCTCAGGCTCCAGCAGCGCCGAGATGTTCCGCTGCGCCATCTCGCCGATATCGATGGCGGTCAGCGCGATTTTGCTGTCGGCGAACAGCTGCTGGTGCGGCATCAGCACGCTGTTGCGGGCCGCCACCGCGAACGCCTGGCGCGCCTGGTTCGAGCCGTTGCCCGGCGGCAGCAGCGCCATGTCGATGGTGGCCTGCTCCAATGGAAAGTCGATCATGTCCTTGACGCGCCAGCCCAGCGCGGTCTTCATTTCGGCCTCGGGCACATTGGGCGCGTCCACCATCAGCAGCTGATAGCCGCCCTGGCCCAGCAGCGTGGTGCATTGATAGCGGTTGGCATGCAGGTCCTTGCCCAGCCGCGCCAGGCTGGCGCCGGCCTCGTCGGCCTTGCCGGGATAGGACGCGGCCAGCAGCACCTTCGGCAAGCCGTCGGTGCGGCGCTCGATTGCCGCCGCCTGGACGCCGTCCGCCGTCAGGCCTATGGCCAGCCAGCCGTTCTTTTTTTCAGCTTTTCCGAATAAACGCATCCGACTGTCTCAAATGATTAAGCACGGGATTCAATAGTCGCCGCACATCGTTGATTATATTCAAGTTTTATTGGAGCATTTCCCCTATTTCGGGCCATGTCTCCAGTTTGCCTTCTTAATGCTCAGATACAAAATAAAATGAGGCGGATTCAATACACTTCCCTCAAGAAAATGACCGGACTGCGGTACAAGCCGAAAGTCACACGCCCCAGGCCGGTCGGCAGCCACACCGGCTGGTTGATGACGGAGACGTTGGCGCCGCTCTTGCCGGCGCTGCTGCCGGCCTTCAGCGGCACGCCCGCCACGCCGCCACTCATCGTGTAGGTCGGCTGCGCGCCGGCGGCCGGCGACGGGCAGGCCAGCAGGCAACTGGCGTACTGCAAGTTCGACGCCAGCGTGACCTGGGTGGCGCTGTCGCTGAGGTTGTTGCGCCAGGCGCGCACGGTGGCGCCGCCGACGGTGGACTGGCCGTAGTACTGGGCGGCCAGCTGCAGCGTCACCGGCAGGTTGGACGCGCCGTAGGCGTTGGGCACGAACAGGCGGCCGGACACCACCGCCACGCCGCCCTCCACCGCGCCGGTACGCAGCGACGTGACGCCGTCGTTGGGCGTGCCGGTCTCGCTGGCGCGCACGTACACCATGGTCGGCGGCACCCAGTTGTTGGCGAACGGCGCGGTCGACACGTAGGGGTTCGGCAAGGTATAGACCGGATTGGCGTAAGCCACGCCGGTCGGCGGGTTGCTCTGCCTGCCCGCGACGGGATCGAAGTTGAAATCGGTGGCGGCCAGGCTGTTGGCGCTCAACACCGATCCGGTTGGCGTGGCCGGCGGGTTGGCCGTGGTGGTGGTGCCCGGCGCGGACCAAGCCGACAGCGTGACCGCGCGCGCCAGGGCGCCGCGATAGTTGACCGTGGCGGCGCCCTGCAGATTGGCGGCCGTCACCTTCACGCCGAACGGCTGGCGCGAATACGCCATGCCGGCCACCGTGGCCGGACAGCTCATGCCGCCCGGGTCGCAGGCCATGGGGGCCGTCACCACGGTATCGAAATGGTCCGGCACGAAGCGGCCGACGTTGACCGGCAGCGACTCCAGGCTGCCGGTGCCGAGATAGCTGCCACTGCGCGTGGCGCTGTCGGGCGGCGCGATCACCGGCGTGATTTCCAGCACGCCGACATCGGCGTACGAAAACGCGCTGCCGGTGGCGCTGCCGCCACTGAAGGCGCCCAGGCTGCCGTTCAGCACCAGCTCGGTCTCGGGTTTGGCCGGGTCGGCCACCATGTCGGCCAGCCGGGCGCCCACCGCGTCCTTGGCCGGCATCACGATCAGCTTGATGGCGACCGGCGTGGTCTCCTTGCCGAAATTGGGCGCCGTCCCGCCGCCATACATCACCGCGCTGACCGTCATCGGAAACGCGGTGCCGGCGGTGACGAACTTGGGGTCGGTGGCCGACGCCGGCGTGCCAGCCTGGTTGCTGGCGGGCGCGGTCAGCACCAGCCGGTCGGGCCGTTCGACAAAGGGCCCGCTGGTGCCGAGCCGGGCGGTGTTGTCGCTGACCAGGAACTCGATCCGGCCCACGTCCGCGTAACGGAAGTTGTATTGATCGGTCGAGCTGGCCTTGCCGCCGGCCATGGTCACGTTGTTCAGCGCGGTCCAGCTGCTGGACGTCTGCCCCGGCAGCGCGCCGGACGCGGCGCACAGCGGCAGCGTGACGGTGCTGCCGCCGGCCTGGGTGAAGGTGGCGCGCACGCCGGCGTCCTGGGCCGGGTCGTAGCAGGACAGCGCGTACTTGACCTTGATCGTCGAGTTCGAATTCGACAAAGCCGTCGGCACACTGGACACCACGAAGGTCAGGTACACCGGGATGTCCTTGTTGGCCAGGTAGCGCTTGCCGGTGAAGTCGACCGGTATGCAGGTCTGGCCCGGGTCGCCGAACGGCAGCCCGTTCACGCACTGGCCGTCCGTCGGCCGCTGGTCGTCCTTCGCCTGGGTGAACACATAGCTCGGCGTGAAGCCGGCCGCTCCCACCAGCGAGCTGACGGTGGAGGTGTCGTTGCCGTCGTAGTAGTCGAACAGCTGGCCGCCGACGGTGGCGCTGTTGTTGACCAGGCCGGTGGCGGCGGCGGCCGTGGTCACCCGCAGCGTGATCGTCGGCAGCGTGGCGCCCGAGGCCATGGTGCCGCTGTAGCTGCAGGTCAGCGTCTGGCCGGCGATGCCGCAATTCCAGCCGGTGCCGCTGGCGCTGACGAAGATCAGCGACGACGGCAACACGTCGACCACGGTGGTCGGGCCGCCCTCGGCCAGCGGGCCGTTGTTGCTGACCTTGATGAGGTAGCTGCTGATCTGCGAAGGCTGCAAGGGATTTTGCAGGGTCATCGAAATGGCGCGGTCGGCGGCCGGCACGTTGGGCGCGGCGATCACCTCGGCGTTCATCAGCACCAGGTCCTGGCCGGACTGGTAGTCGCTGCGCGCCTGCGTCTGGCCGGCCTGGATGGTGGGCGACGTCACCGTGTAGGCGTCGAAGTCGATGCCGTAGGACTGGGTGTCGCCATTGATGTTGGAGACCGAGTTGAACTGGTTGCCCGACGGGTTGAGCGCGTCGACCATCTCGACGCTGTTGTAGCGCAGGATCTCGCCGCCGCCCGACAGCGTGGTGTCGCCCTCCCACGTGATGTGGCCGATCTTGCCGCTCAGGCTGCCCACCGGCGTAGGGATCTTGAAGTTGGCCAGCGTCAGCGACACGGCCGAATTGCGGATGTACTGGAAGCCCTCGTAGACGTTGAGCACCCGGAACGTCTCGCTCGGGTGCGAATACACCACCAGCAGCTGGAAGCCGCCCAGCACGCCCTCGACCGCGCAGTAGGGGCTGCCGTTGTTGATGCTCAGGCCACTCACCGTGTAGTTGCCGTTGCCCTTGGCCACCACCTGCGACGTCACGTCGGCCGCGCCGGCAAAGAAGTCGTAGCCCACCGTGGCCGAGGTGTAGTTGCGGTTGCTCGGCGCGGTGACGGTCGTGCCGTCAAAGACCACGGTGTAGTCCGGCGTCGAGCCGGAGCCGGCCCAGTACAGCTGGGCGTTGAGGATGGTGGCGCCGGACGGCACGCCGGTCAGCTTCATGTTCAAGTTGCCGCCGCTGAGGGCGCAGGGATCGGTGTCGTTGTCCTTGCTGCGCATGGTCTTCTGCGTGCCGGTGAAGCTGACGTTGCCGGCGAAGCTCTTGAACAGCGTGATCGGCGAATCGGCGCGCGCGGCGCCGGCCGCGAGCCAGCACAGCAGCGCCAGCAGGCAGGCCAGCCAGTGCGGCGCGCGGTTCAGGGTGAAAATAGTCGCTCGCATCGCCGCCTCCTCAGAACTGCACCGTGACCGTGCGCTGCACGTAGTCGGCGCTGGTGGTGGCGGCGTTCGGGCACACGCCGCCGGCCGGCTGGTTGCAGGCGGTGGCGGTGACCGTGATCCGGCTCATGTTCACGCCCATGCCGGGCGTGGCGTTGACGGTGCACAGCACGGTGACGGTGAAGGTCGACAGGGTGCCGCCCAGGCCGAAGCTGCGGCTGGCCACGCAGTTGCCGTTGATCCGCTGCTGGTACAGGCCATATTCGACGCCGGCGCGCGCGGCCTCGTAGGCGCGCGCGCCCAGCAGGTCCAGCGCCGAGCTGGTCTGCTGGGTCGTGTTCAGGCTCATCATGGCCACGCCCAGCGCCGCCAGCACCACCACCAGGAACAGCGCGGTGACGATGGAGAAGCCGGCGGCAAGCCGTTGGCGGACCGGCCTCATGGCGTGTTATCCAGGTGAACCTGGCGCACCAGGCTGATGCTTTCGCCATTGTTGCGCGACAGCGTCAACGACACGCCCACCAGCGCGGCGTTGGTATTGGCCAGCACCGAGTAATCGAAGCCGCAGGCCGTGACCAGGTTGGCCAGCAGCGCCGCCGCGCCGTACGGCGGCGCGCCCAGCCCGTTCAGGCCGATGATCTGGTTGGTGAAATTGCGCGTCAGCGTGCCGCCGGTGGCGGACGGCGCACATACATAGGTCACGGTGCCGGTCACCACCTGGAAGCGGTTGTTCGGCGACTGCATCGACGGCGCCTGGGTGGCAAACGGATTGGTGGCCAGCGTGACGCGGGTCCCATTGACCGCCGTCACGCGGGCGATATTGCCGAAGGTGCGGGCGTCGGCCGGCGCCGTGCCGATGTTGAACACGGCGATCCAGTCGTTCGGCGCGATCGCCATGCGCCCCGTCGGCGCGGCGCCGGCAAGGTCGAACGACAGATTGGCGGCCGGGCTGAAATCGAGCGGCAGCAGCGTGGCCGGCGGCGAATCGCCGATGTCGATGTAGCGGCCGCCCGAGCGCGTCAGCAGGAACTGCAGGATGCGGCGGTCGGCGGAGACCAGCACGCTGTTGGGCAGCGCCAGCCGCAGCTCGCGCGTCATGCGGCGCAGCGTCAGGTCGGCGACGTCGGTCATGTCGGCGCGCGCGGCCGTGTCGACATAATTCTGCACCGGCGTCTTGAGGAAGACCGCCACCATGCCGGACAGGATGCCGGTGACCACGATGACGATGATCACCTCCACCAGCGTGAAGCCGCGCGCGCCCTTCATAGCGACCTCGGCGCGTAGCGGGTGCGGTAGCCGTCCAGCACCACGGGGTCGCCGCCGGTGTAGGTGACGGTGACGGTGATGCGCAGCACGTTCATATTGGCCGGCGTGGCATCGGCGGCGATCCGCGCGCCGGCGGGGCCCAGCGTGGCGTCGGGCGCGACCGCGACCGTCGCCGTGTAGCCCGCCGGGAAGTTGTTGCCGGCGGCGTCGGTGGTGTAGACGCCGGCGTAATCGTTGACGTTGTCGAAAGGACGGGTGTTGCCCGGCAGTTCAGCGCCCATGCCTTCCGCCAGAACTTTGCAGTCGGCGGGACTGTTTGCCTGCTCGGCCGACCAGTCGCCGCCGTCGCAATAGGTAAAGCGCGCCAGCCGCACTTCCTCCATCATGCCCTCGGCGATGGCCAACGCCTGCTTGCGCCGCATCGGATCGGGACTGGAGCGCGCGCCCATGCTCAGCACCTGGAGCAGGCCGACCACGGCCACGCCGACGATGACGATGAACATGATCAGCTCAACCAGGCTCAGGCCCGATTGCGCGCGCGCGGCCGGCTTAAAAGACATAGCCGGTCACCGGGGTCACGGTCACGTTGTGGGTGGCGCCGTCGCCGGTGACGGCCACGGTCAACGAGACAAAAGTGGAGTTCTGGCCACCCAGGGGATCGCTGGCCGCGAAGGGCTGGCCGGTGGGATCGAAATAGAAGGTGGCGGCGGTGATGGCCAAGCCGTTGGGCGCGCCTTCGCAGGCCCAGGTCTTGTCACCAGCGCAGCCGGCCAGCGTGACGCCGGTGCCGGTGTTGGCGCCGCCCGGCGATGGCACGTGCGCGCCACAGCCGCCGTCGTAGCACAGCGCCACACTGCTGCCGTTCAAGCGCACGAACACGTTGCGGCTCTGGGCGATGGCGATTTTCTGGCCGTAGCGCATCAAGGCTCTCACCTGGTCGGTATAGGAGACCGCGTCGAAGCCCTTGCGCTGGAAGAAGCGCGGCGCGGCAACGCCGGCCAGCACGCCGACCACCACCAGTATCGTGATCAGCTCAACCAGCGTAAAGCCCCCCCGCCGCGCGGGCCGGGTGTGGCGCCTCGGCGCCAGCCCCATCATGCCCGTCTCCGGCCGGTCATTGTGGAAGGATCAGCAGTCTTTTGGATCGGCCGCCACCACAACGTCCGGCCCAGCAACTGCCGATGTGTAGGTCAACTTGCACGATTTGTGGCTGTCGTCGACATACAGCACGCCTTTGGTGGCGAAATCGCCGTCGCCGTAGTCGGTCAGGCTCACTGCGGCAGCAATACCCGCACTGGTCGGGTAACCAGTGGCCGGGTCGATCACTACGCCGTCGTAGGTCGGGGTGCCGGTGCCGGGTGAACCGGCCGCCAGCCAGCGGCCGTGGTACATATTGGCGGCGCTCAGGATGGACGCTTTGGCGCCGTTCATCTTGGCGATCCGCGCATCCGCGCCGAGGTTGGCGAACTTCGGCAGCGCGGTGGCGGCCAGCACGCCCAGGATAACGATGACAACGATCAGCTCGATCAGCGTGAAACCACCTTGCTGGCTACGGCTACGGGAAATGCTTGCTTGTGGGATGTGCATATCAAAATCTCCAGACCTGGCTAAGAAAAGTTCATCAACGCCTTCCTGCGGCAAGTAGCGGCAGCGGCAATTATTCAGGGACTTCATTTAGCGCGATACCAGGATCGTTTCCCGGCTGGCGCTGTGCGTTGGCGTTTTTTGAGGGCAAGCGCAGTAATTCTACCTTGAAACAAATGTTCCTTGAGGCACCATTTAACAAATTTCCTTGCTCCTCCCTCACGAATATCAACTTTTGTTGAGCTGGATCAAAATACCAATTGCCAGCTTTAACATTTTTCGCTGCATTCTGTGTTAGCTCGCCGACATAGTTGCCCGGCGCCCGCTCCAGCCAGGCCACCGGATTGGCGCCGGCCAGCGCGTCGATTTCCCGCTCCCTGCCCTGGGCCCGCAAGGCCATCACCTTCCCAGACAAAGCGCTGCGCATATTGATCAGCAAGGCCTGCACCGCCGCCTCGTCGCCGGCGCGGCGGTAATACGCCATCCGCTCCAGCGCCACCGTCATCAGCACGCCGAAAATGCACGCCACCACGGCGAACTCGAACAAGGTGAAACCCTGCCCGCGCCGTCGTTGTGGCCGCACAACACTGGCTGGACGCAAGCGGCCCATCAGTGCGGCAACGCCACTTTGCCCAGGTCCCAGATCGGCACGAAGATGCCCAGCGCCAGCACCAGCACCAGCACGCCCAGGAAGGTGATCAGGATGGGTTCGATCTGCGCGGCCAGGGTCTTCAGTTCGTAGTCGACCTCGCGCTCGTACATCTGGGCGATCTCGTCCATGAGCTCGTCCAGCGAACCGGACTCCTCGCCCACCGCGATCATCTGCAGCACCACCGGCGTGAACACCTTGGCCGCCACCGAGGTGCGCAGGATGCTGTCGCCGCGCTCGACGCCGTCGCGCATCTGCTCCACGCGCGCGCACAGATACGCGTTCTCCACCGTCTGCGACACCACCGTCAGCGCCTGCACGATCGGCACGCCGCTGCGGCTGGCCAGCGAGAAGCTGCGGGCGAAACGCGCCATCGTGGCCTTGTGGATGATCTTGCCCGCGATGGGGAATTTCAGCTTGTAGCGGTCCCACTGCAGCCGCCCGGCGCTGGTGCGCACCCAGTAGCGGAAACCGAACACGGCCGCGCCGGCCATCACCACCAGCTGCGGCCAGTAGGTGACGGTGAAGTGCGAGGCGCCGATCAGCAGGCGCGTCATCAGCGGCAGCTGCGCGTGGAAGCTCTCGAACACCTTGACGAATTGCGGGATCACGAAGACGTTGACGATCACGATCGCGATGATCATGGCGACGATGACAAAGATCGGATACCGCACCGCGCTCTTGACGCGGGCGCGCATCTCGCGGTCGAACTCGAGGTGGTCGAACAAGCGCAGGAACACTTCCTCCAGCCGCCCGGTCATCTCGCCCACGCGCACCATCGACAGGTAGAAGTCGTCGAACACGGTGGGATGGCGGCGCATCGCGGCCGACAGCTCGCGGCCGGCGTCGAGCGACTCGCGCAGGTCCTTGATCACCTTGCCGAACGATTTGCTGATCGCCGATTCCTGCAGGCCGGCCAGCCCGCGCATGATGGGCACGCCGGCCTTGAGCAGCGTGTACAGCTGGCGGCTGAACAGCTGCACGTCCATCGACGTGACCCGCTTTTCCAGCAGCCTGGTCCACCAGGGCTCGCCGCTGGCGCTGCCGCTGGCGGCCTTGCGGGTCAGCGCGATCTCGACCGGGATGGCGCCGGCGCTGCTCAAATGGTCGGCCACGGCGCCGCTGTCGGCCGCCTCCAGCACGCCCTGCATCAGTTCGCCGCGCGCGCTGCGCGCCTTGTAGGCATAGAACGGCACGTCAATCCTCGATCTGGTTACTGATGCGCATGGCCTCGGCCACCGTGGTGCGGCCCTGGATCACCAGCGCCACCGCGTGCCGGCGCAAGGTCTCGCCAGCCATCTGCTTGGCCGCCGTGCGCAGGAAGTGCGATGGGTCGGGGTCGTTGGCGGCGTCGATCACCTCGTGCGTCATTTCCAGCAGCTCGTACACGCCGGTACGGCCGCGATACCCCATGCCATTGCAATGCGAACAACCCTTGCCGTGGAAGTAGCGCGCCATGTCCACCTTGTCGCGCAGTTCCATGCCCAGCCACTCGCGTTCGGTCGGCGTCAGCTCATACGGCGTGGTGCAGCTTTCGCAGATCACCCGCACCAGGCGCTGCGCCAGCACGGCCTGCAGCGAACTGCCGACCATGTAGCGCGGCACCCCCATGTCCATCAGGCGCAGCGGCGTGCTGGCCGCGTCGTTGGTGTGCAGGGTCGACAGTACCAGGTGGCCGGTCATGGCGGCGCGCAGACCGATCTGGGCCGTCTCCTGGTCGCGCATCTCGCCCACCAGCACGATGTCCGGGTCCTGCCGCAGCGCCGAACGCAGCACGCGCGCGAAGTTCAGGTCGATCTTGTCGTTGACCTGCACCTGGTTGATGCCGGGCAGCCGGTATTCGACCGGGTCCTCCACCGTGATCAGCTTTTTCTCCACCGAGTTCAGCTCGGACAGCGCGCAATACAGCGTGGTGGTCTTGCCGCTGCCGGTCGGCCCGGTCACCAGCACCAGGCCGTTGGGGCGCTGGACGATGGCGCGGAACTTTTCCAGCATCGCCTTCGGCATGCCGATCGCGTCCAGCCGCAGCTGGTTGTTGCTCTGGCTGAGCAGTCGCATCACCACCGATTCGCCGTACTGGGTCGGCATGGTCGAGATGCGCACGTCGATGCGCTGGTTCTTCACGCGCACGGCGAAGCGGCCGTCCTGCGGCAGGCGCTTTTCCGAGATGTCGAGCTCGGACATCAGCTTGAGCCGCAGCGCCAGCGACGGCGCGATCTTGATGTCGGCCTCGGTTTGCAGGTGCAGCACGCCGTCGATGCGGAAGCGGATCTGCAGCCGGCCCTCCTGCGGCTCGATGTGGATGTCCGAGGCGCGCACCTGGCTGGCGTCGTCGAACACCGACTGCAGCAGCTTGACGATGGGCGCTTCTTCCAGGTTGGCGTTGGCGGCGGCCAGCGCGCCGAAGTCGACCGAGACATCGCCCAGGTCCTGCTCCAGCTCGCGCGCCAGGTCGGAGATGTCCTCGGTGCGGCGGTAGATGCGGTCGATGGTGCCCAGCACTTCGGTCTCGTTGACCACGGCCAGCTCGATCGGCTGCTTGACGATGCGCGAGATCTCGTCGTACGCGAACAGGTCGGTCGGATCGGACATGCCCACCAGCAGCGCGCCGCGCCGGTCCTCCAGCACCAGCGCGCGGAAGCGGCGGGCCTGGGTCTCCGGCAGCAGCCGCACGATCTCGGGATTGACGTTGAAAAACTTGAGGTTCAGATAAGGGATGCTCAGCTGCCGCGCCAGCGCGCCGGCGATCTGTTCCTCGGTGACATAGCCGTTGTCGATGAACACCCGGCCCAGTTTGCGTCCGCTGCGCTTTTGTTCGGCCAGCGCCAGGCCCAGTTGCTCCTCCGTCAGCAGCTTCTGCTGCACCAGAATTTCCCCAAGCCGCACTTTCTCTGGCCTTGCCATACCCGCTCCCCGGCCTCTGCCGTCAGTCAACTTGCGGCCATTCTAGTGCAGAATACGCCCCGGTAACACCAGGACATGCGGCGGGCGCGGCCGGGTGTCGCTTTCTTCGCACGAATGCGCTACAGTGTCGTTCGTTTTCCAGCCCCACAGAGCCACCACCTTCCATGACCGCCCCCGCCCTGCGCTTCCAGCAAGTTGTCAAACGCTATGGCCAGTCCGAGGTCTTGCGCGGCGTGGACCTGGCGCTGCAGGCGGGCGAATGCTTCGGCCTGGTCGGCGTCAACGGCGCCGGCAAGACCAGCCTGATCAAGTGCATGCTGGATTTCTGCGCCCTCGACGGCGGCAGCATCGACATCTATGGCCAGCCGCACGACCGCCCGGCCAGCCGCCAGCCGCTGGGCTACCTGCCCGAACGCTTCACCCCGCCCTACTACCTGACCGGCGCCGATTTCATCCGCTACCTGCTCACCTTGCAGGGCCTGGCCTACGACCCGGCCGCGGTCGGCGCCATGCTGGCCGCGCTGGACCTGGACCCGGCCGCGCTCAAGCGCACGGTGCGCGGTTATTCCAAAGGCATGACCCAGAAACTCGGCCTGGCCGCCTGCCTGCTGGCGCGCAAGCCGTTGTATGTCCTGGACGAGCCGATGAGCGGCCTCGACCCGAAGGCGCGCGCGCTGCTCAAACAACAATTGCGCCAGCTGCATCAGGCCGGCGCCACCGTGTTCTTGACCTCGCACATGCTGGCCGACGTGGACGAGCTGTGCGACCGCATGGCCATCCTGCACGAAGGCCGCGTGCGTTTCGCCGGCTCGCCGGCCGAGTGCCGCAGCCGCTACGGCGCCGACAACCTGGAGCAAGCCTTCCTGGCTTGCATCGCCTGACCATGTACCAGTCGCACTTCGGCCTGCGCGAGACGCCGTTCGGCATCACGCCCAATCCGGCCTTTTTCTACGCCGGCAACACCCGTGGCGAGATCCTGCAAGCCTTGCTGTATGCGGTCTGCCACGGCGAAGGCATCGTCAAGGTGACCGGCGAGGTGGGCGCCGGCAAGACCATGCTGTGCCGCATGCTGGAGAGCCAGCTGCCGCCGCACGTGGACGTGATCTACCTGGTCAACCCCAACCTCGATGCGCAGGAAGTGCAGTACGCCATCGCCGCCGAGCTGGGCATCGCCGGCCACGGCCTGCGCGTGGACGAGGTCCAGCGCCGGCTGCAGGCCGACCTGATCGCCCGCCACGGCCAGGGCCGCCAGGTGGTGCTGCTGGTCGAGGAAGCCCAGGCCATGCCGCTCGACACGCTGGAGGCGATCCGCCTGCTGACCAACCTGGAGACCGCGCGCAGCAAGCTGCTGCAGATCGTGCTGTTCGGCCAGCCCGAGCTGGACCAGCACCTGGACCTGGCCAGCATGCGCCAATTGAAGGAGCGCATCACGCACAGCTTCACGGTGCCGGCGCTGGCGCCGGCGCTGATCGGCGAGTTCCTGGAGTTCCGCCTGCGCGCGGCAGGCCACGACGGCCCGGCCATCTTCAGCCCGGCCGCCGCCAGGCTGATCGCCCGGCGGTCCGAGGGCATCGTCCGCCGCATCAACATCCTGGCCGACAAGGCCCTGCTGGCCGCCTTCGCGGCCGACGCCACCACCGTCAGCGCCCGCCATGCGCGCCAGGCGATCCGCGAATCGGCCTTCCGCCGGCGCGGCTGGCGCCAGGCCTTCCCCTTGCGCGCTGTTGCTGTGGGGGCCCTGGCGGTCCTGCTAATTTGGGCTATTTACGGGGCTATCCTTGCGGTGGCTCCAAATTTGTAAGATCATGGTGTCTATATTGCAAATGCACAACATCGTGCATTCCCTCCGGGCCGGAAAGAATCAATGAAAAAACTCGCCTCCCCCATCGTGCCTATGGTGTGCAGCGTGTTGCTGAGCGCCTGCGCGACCCATCCCCTGCCCAATTCGCCAACCCACATCATGGAAGCGCCGCGTCCCGCCGGGTCGATCCCGGAGCCGGTGCAGCAGAGCGCCGCGCTGCCGCCGCCGGCCGCCGCGCCCAAGGTCGAGACCTACAGCGTGACGGTGCACAAGGTGCCGGTGCAGTCGCTGCTGTTCGCGCTGGCGCGCGACGCCGGCCTGAACGTCGACGTCCATCCGGGCATCGAGGGCACGGTCACGCTGAACGCGCTGGACCAGACGCTGCCGCAGCTGCTCAGCCGCATCCAGCGCCAGGTCGACATGCGCTATGAAATCAACGGCGGCACGCTGACGGTCCTGCCGGACACGCCGGAGTGGCGCAACTACAAGGTCGACTACGTCAACATCGCGCGCAGCACCATCAGCAGCGTCAACATCGCCACCCAGATCTCGACCACCGGCGGTGGCGGCAGCGCCGCCAGCCCGGTCGCGAACACGGCGCCCGCCGCCGGCGGCCAGGGTCAGCAGCAACAGCAGCAGGCCGCGCCGGCCAACAACGGCGCCGGCGGCAACGGCAACAACAACTCGACCACCGTGGTCAACAACCGTTCCGACAACAACTTCTGGTACAGCCTGGAGAAGAACATCCGCGACATGCTGCGCGCCTCCAACCTGGCCGACAACCCGGTCGATCCGCTGGCCGCGCCGCCAGCCGGCGCGCCGGCCGCGGCGCCCCAGAACGGGCAACCGCAGGCCGGCATCGACGCCGCCAGCTTCGGCACCAAGGCCGGCGGCGCCTCGCCGCGCGGCAGCTCGGTCATCGTCAACGCCGAGGGCGGCCTGATCGCCGTGCGCGCCACCGCCCGCCAGCATGAGAAGATCCGCGAATTCCTCGACGTGGTGCTGGGCGCGGCCAAGCGCCAGGTGCTGATCGAGGCCACCATCATCGAAGTGCGCCTGAGCGACCAGTACCAGCAGGGCATCAACTGGCAGTCGCTGGCCAAGGGCGGCCTCAAGCTGACGCAGGGCGCGCTGGGCGCCGTCACGCTGCCCACCGCCACCAATCCCGGCGTGTTCGTGATGAACTACACCAACCCGACCAGCCGGCTGGGCAATATCGCCGCCACCATCGAGCTGCTCGAATCGTTCGGCAAGGTCAAGGTGCTGTCCAGCCCCAAGATCAGCGTGCTCAACAACCAGACCGCGCTGCTCAAGGTGGTCGACAACAATGTCTTCTTCTCGCTCAAGGTGACGCCGGCCGTACGCGACCTGAACGGCACCATCATCTCGCCGGCCACCTATGAATCGCACCTGGAGACGGTGCCGGTGGGCTTCGTCATGAGCGTGACGCCGCAGATTTCCGACAGCGACGAGGTCACCCTCAACGTGCGGCCGACCATCACCCGCATCGTCGACTACGTCAACGACCCCAACCCGGACCTGGCCAAGGCCAACGTCGTCAGCAAGGTGCCGGTGATCCAGGCGCGCGAACTGGAATCGCTGATGAAGGTGTCGAGCGGCCAGATCGCCGTCATGGGCGGGCTGATGCAGGACTCGATCGACAACGCCAAGAACGGCATTCCCGGCCTGAGCAGCGTGCCGCTGATCGGCGACCTGTTCTCCCACCGCAATGAGAACACCAGCAAGACCGAGCTGGTGATCTTCATGCGGCCGGTGGTGGTCAAGGATGCCAGCGTCAACGGCGACTACAAGGATTATCGATATCTGCTGCCGAGCGAGAAGCCGGACAGCACTCCCTATGGCGCGGCCACGCCGGCCGCCGCCCCTGCCAAGGCGAACGGATCATGAGTCTCCTGATGCAAGCGCTCAAGAAAGCGGAGCGGGCCAAGCAAAGCGCGGCCGATGACGACGCCACCGACAAGCCGTCGCAGGCGTTCGACGAGGTCCTGGCGCTGACGCCGGAGCCGGCGGCGCCGGCCAAGGCCGGCCTGAGCCTGGACCTGGAACCGATGTCCGGACTCAGCCTGGAGCCGATCGCGGCCGCGCCGCAGGCCAGCCTGCAGCCCTCGCCCGACCCGCTGCCGACGCCCAGCGACCACCGCACCGCCGGCCTGACGCTGGACCTGGCGCCCGATCCGTCGGCGCCGCCGTCCGCCTCGGCGCACGCGATGGCGTTCGAATCCGCGACAACGGCCGCTCCGGCGTCTGCGATGGCGTTCACACCGGCGACAGCACCCGCGTCGGCCGCCACGATGGCGTTCGAACCCGCGCCAGCAGCCACGCCGTCATCCTTGCCGACGAACGCGCCCGCCCCTGCACCAGCCGGCTCGACAGCCAGCACCTCCGCGTCCGCAGCCAAGGCCGGCGCCGCCAAATCCGCCGGCAGCGCGCCACGCGCCGACAAGACCGACACGTCCGCCCCCCTGCGCGGCGCCGCCCGCGCGCG
>NZ_WWCX01000113.1:0-17156 GCF_009857655.1 Duganella vulcania | reverse complement strand
GGCGCGGAATGGGCGGCGCACGAGCAGGGCAGGGCCGTGGCGGCCGAGCCGCTGGTCGCGTTCACCGCGCGCGAGGCCAGTTTCCACGCTGGCTGGGCGCCGACGACACCGTCGCGGCCGTTGGCGGGGCTGAAGGTGCTGGACCTGACGCGGGTGCTGGCCGGGCCGGTGGCGACGCGCTTCCTGGCCGGCTACGGCGCCGACGTGCTGCGCATCGATCCACCGTCGTGGGACGAGCCGGGCGTGATTCCCGAGGTGACGTTGGGCAAGCGCTGCGCACGGTTGGACCTGCATCTGGCGCGGGACCGGGATGTGTTCGAAACCCTGCTGGCGCAGGCGGATGTGCTGGTGCACGGCTATCGGCCGGCGGCGCTGGAGGGATTGGGATTTGGCGAAGAATTACGGCGGCGCTTGAATCCCGGGCTGGTTGATGTCGCGCTCGATGCATACGGCTGGACCGGGCCATTGAGCGGACGGCGCGGCTTCGATAGCCTGGTGCAGATGAGCGCGGGCATTGCCGAGCGCGGCATGCGCTGGCGGGGTGCGGACCAGCCGGTGCCGTTGCCGGTGCAGGCGCTCGATCACGCGACCGGCTATCTGATGGCGGCGGCCGTGGTGCGCGGGCTGGTGCACCGGCTCGAGGAAGGGCGGGCCACGCAGGCGCGCCTGTCGCTGGCGCGCACCGCGCTGTTACTGATCGGCTTGTCGCCAGCCGGGAAACCGGCCGCGCAACCGCTGGCACCGGCCAACGAAGCGGACCTGGCGCCGGAACTTGAACAGACCGCGTGGGGACCGGCGCAGCGCTACCGGCCGCCGGTAGCCATCGACGGCGCGCCGATGGCCTGGGACCGGCCCGCCACCAAGCTGGGATCCTCGCCCCCAAAATGGGGTCAAGTCTGACATTCGGACACGAGCTCCGCCGTAATCCGCGTGCAAAATGGGGTCATGCAAAATGGGGTCAAGTCTGACATTCGGACATGAGCTCCGCCGTAATCCGTGTGGGGTCAAGTCTGGCATTCGGACACGGCCTCTGCCGTAGTGGCTGCTACAGCAGAGGCCGTGTCCGAATGTCAGACTTGACCCCAATTGCTCGGTAGAGCTCGTGTCCGAATGCCAGACTTGACCCCAAATTGGAGGAGCGCAAGAAAAGCCGCTCTGTTCGGCGCTTTGGAATTTCGCCCATGTTGCATACTATGTAACCAAATCAGGCGGAACGTATTATGGCGACCTCCAGCATCAACTCCAGTACCAATACCGGCAGTCCGTCGGTGTCGAACGATATCTACAATCGCGTCCAGCAGACCATGGCGTCGCAGAACAAGGCGGCGACCAAGCTCAATACCACGCTGAAGAATGACCAGACCAAGCTGTCGGCATTGGGCCAGCTGCAAAGCGCGCTGGCTAATTTCCAGTCGATCGCCGCCGGACTGACCGGCAGCGGCTTGAGCACCAGCGCCGCCACCTCGGTCAAGAATGTGCTGACCGCCGCTTCCACCGGCGCGGCCAAGGCCGGCACCTATGCGATCAACGTCAAGCAGCTGGCCCAGGGCCAGTTCCTGACCAGCGACGCCTTCGCTGCCGCCGACGCCAAGATCGGCTCGGGCGCTGTCACCACCGTCAAGATCGACTTCGGCACCGCCGGCGGGGACAAGGGTTTCGCGCTCAACAGCGCGGCGGCCGGCAAGTCCATCACCATCGACAGCAGCAACAACACGCTGGACGGCATCGCCGCCGCGTTCAAGGCTGCCGGCGTGGATGTCAAGGTGGTCAAGGGCGACGACGGCAAGTTCTCGCTGGCGATCGCCGGCAAGAGCGGCGCGGCCAACAGCATGCGTATCAGCGTCAGCGGCGACGCCGCGCTGAAGAACCTGCTGGCCTTCGATCCCGACGGCGCCCAGAAACTCAAGCAGGCCAGCGCCGGCATGGATGCCATCGTCAACGTCGACGGCAAGGACATCACCAGCGCCACCAACACGCTCGACAAGGCCATCCCCGGCGCGACACTGACGCTGACCGGCGCCGGCAAGACCGACGTCACCATCACCCAGGACGCCAGCCAGATCGGCGCCAACCTGAAGTCCTTCGTCAGCGCCTACAACGATTTGAACAAGAAGCTGCAGGCGCTGCAAAAGGGCGACCTGAAGTCCGACACCGCACTGAACCAGGTTGCCAGCCAGTTGGGCATGCTGCTGAAGACGGGCGGCGGCAGCGTCTCGCTGCCGGCGCTGAACGCGGCCGGCGTCACCCAGGACAGCAACGGCCAGCTGCTGGTCGATGACAAGAAACTGCAGGCCGCGCTGGCCTCGGATTCCGCCGGCGTCGGCAAGCTGTTCACCAACGGCGGCAAGGGCATCGCCGACCTGCTGTCGGCCAAGGCGGCGGCGTTCACGTCGGATAGCAGCGTGATCAGCAAGGAGGCCGGCCTGCTGGGCCGCGAAATCACCAGCATCAACGGCCGCCGCACGGTGCTGACCAAGGCGCTGACCGCCCAGGCCACCGCGCTGGCGGCGCTGTACACGGCCCAGGCCCAGACCGGCGCCGGCAGCGCCCTGAACGGCGCGGCCGGCAGTTCCGGCTCGCTGTTCGATATCCTGGGATGATTTTTCTAACGAATTCCTTGCGTCGAAACTGGCTATGCCCGATCATCACGGCTTGTGATTGATTCCAAACGGAGGGGCTATGGCAGGGAAGTTCGTTGGTGCGGTGCTGGTGGCGGCTGGCTTGATGGCCGTCGCGGGGCAGGTGGCGGCCCAGGCGCAGGAGGAGAAAGTCCTCAACATCTATAACTGGTCGGACTATATCGCCGACGATACCGTTAAAAACTTTGAAAAAGAAACCGGTATCAAAGTCCGCTACGATGTCTTCGACAACAACGAAATCCTCAACTCCAAGCTGGCCGCCGGCAAGTCGGGCTACGACATCGTGGTGCCGACCGCGCAATGGGCGCGCCTGCAGATCGACGGCAAGCTGCTGCGCAAGCTCGACAAGTCCAAGCTGAGCAACCTGAAGAACCTGGATCCGGCCATCCAGGCCAAGCTGGCCGGCATCGATCCGAACAACGATTACCTGGTCGACTGGCTGTGGGGTTACACCACGGTCGGCATCAACGTCAACAAGGTGAAGGCCGCGCTGGGCGGCATGCCGATGCCGGACAACGCCTGGGACCTGATCTTCAATCCGAAGTACGCGTCCAAGCTGAAGTCGTGCGGCATGTCCTTCCTCGATTCGCCGTCCGAGGTGCTGCCGGCCGCGCTGCTGTACCTGGGCAAGCCGGCGTACTCGAAGAACGCGGCCGACTACGCCGAGGCGGGCAAGCTGCTGCAATCGATCCGCCCGAACGTGACGCTGTTCAGCTCGTCCGGCTACATCAACGACATGGCCAACGGCGCGGTGTGCGTGGCGCTGGGCTGGTCTGGCGACATCAACATCGCCCGCCAGCGCGCGATCGACGCCAAGAACGGCAACGTGATCGAGGTGCTGGTGCCGAAGACCCCGGCCGCGCTGGTGTTCGACACGATGGCCATCCCGGCCGACGCGCCGCACCCGAACAACGCCCACCTGTGGATCAACTACATCCTGCGTCCCGAGGTGCATGCCAGCCTGACCAACAAGGTGTTCTACGCCAATCCGAACACGGCCAGCCTGAAGTTCGTGCGCAAGGATATCGCCGGCAACAAGACGGTGTTCCTGTCGGACGCGGACAAGCAGCGCATGGCCGCGCCGGAAGCGGTGCCGGCCGACATCCGCCGCAACATCACCCGCATCTACACCAAGTTCAAGACCGGCCTGTAAGCCGGCATCAAAAACGACAATCGGCGCGAGAGGCGGGTCCGGTCCGGACACGCCACTGGCGCCGATGTTGCTTCATTGAAGCCTAGGCTATTCGTGATAGCGGTCGATCAGTTTGTGTTTGCTGCCGCGCGTTTCCTCGATGATCTCGTACACTACCAAGGCAATCATCCCGCCGAAAATGCCCATCGCGAGCAAGGTGAACATGGTAGCCCTCCCTCAAGTTGTTACGATTAAACTTTAGCAGAAGGGGGGCGCTTTACAAGCCCAGCGGAAACTTTTATTTCACCACCAGGTCCGCCGCCATCACCGCCTTGAGGTAGACGCTCATGGCGTCGCCCGGCACGCGCTGGGCAAACCACCACGCGCTGGCCTTGCGGATATCCCACTCCAGGTCGTCTCCGGTTAGTAACAGCGAGGCCGCCTGGCCCAGCGTCGGCTGGTGGCCGACCACCAGCACCGTATCCTTGTTGGCCGGCCAGTTGGCGGCCTTGAGGATGTCGGACGGATCGGCCCCCGGCGCCAGATCGCTGTGGATTTTGAACTTGCGGCCCAGCGCCTCGGCTGTCTGCAAGGTGCGCAGCGCCGGGCTGCTCAGGATGCGGCAGCTGTCGGGCAGCTGCGAGTCCAGCCACTGGCCCATGCGGCGCGCCTGTTTCTGACCCTTGGCCGTCAGCGCCCGTTCCAGATCGGCCATGCCCGCTTGCGCTTCTTCGGCTTCGGCATGCCGCCACAAAATGAGATCCATATTTTTCTCCCCAACGACATGTGAAAAAAGATCCCCGGTCCGTCCTTATTCTCCCAGATGGGCGCCGCGCATGCCCAGCGTGTCCATCAGGTGCTGCTGGGCGCTGAAGGGCAGCTGCTTGCCGCGCGCCTTGCGGCGCTGGTAGTGGCCGTCCGCTTCCAGTTCCCAGGCGTTCATATTGTCCTTTAAATACGGATTCAAGCCCTCGTTCAGCACGCGCCGCTTGAGCGCCTTGTCCAGCACGGGGAAGGCCACCTCGATGCGGCGGAACAGGTTGCGGCTCATCCAGTCGGCGCTGGCCAGCATGACGTCATGCGCCAGATCGTTGCGGAAATAATAGATGCGGCTGTGTTCGAGGAAGCGGCCGATGATCGAGCGCACCTTGATATTTTCCGACAGCCCCGGCACGCCGGGCTTGAGCATGCAGGCGCCGCGCACGATCAGGTCGATCTTGACGCCGTCCTTGGAGGCGGCGTACAGCGCGCGGATCACCGACTCGTCGACCAGCGCATTGATTTTAACAATAATCCGCCCCGGCCGCCCGGCCCGCGCGATACGCGCCTCGTTGCGGATCGCCTTGATGATCTCGTTGTGCAGCGCGAACGGCGCCAGCCACAGGTGCGTGAGCCGGTGCGGCTTGGTCAGGCTGGTCAGGTGGATGAACACCTCGTTCACTTCCTGGCTGATGCCGGGATGGCAGGTCAGCAGGCCGAAGTCGGTGTAGAACTTGGTGGTGGTCGGATGATAGTTGCCGGTGCCGAGGTGGGCGTAGAAGCGCAGCTTGCTGTCCTCGCGGCGGATCACCAGCGCCACCTTGGCGTGGGTCTTCAGGCCGACCACGCCATACACCACCTGGGCGCCGGCCTGTTCCAGCTTGTCGGCCCAGTTGATGTTGGCCTCTTCGTCGAAGCGCGCCTTCAGCTCCACGATCACCGTCACTTCCTTGCCCGACTGCGCGGCCAGGATCAGCGACTCCATCAGGTCCGAGTTCATGCCGGTGCGGTAGATGGTCTGCTTGATCGCCACCACCGCCGGGTCGAGCGCGGCGCTGCGGATGAAGTCGATCACGGTCTGGAACGACTGGTAGGGGTGGTGCAGCAGGATGTCGCCCTCGCGCAGCGCGGCGAAGATGTCCGGGCTGCCCGCCTTTTGCGCGATGCCGGGATAGAACGGCGGGAAGCTCAGCGCCGGGTTGTTCACATGGTCCATGATCTCGGTCAGGCGCACCAGGTTGACCGGGCCGTTGACCGCGTACAGCCGGCTCTGGTGCAGGCCGAACTGGTCGAGCAGGAATTGCGACAGCTCGGGCGGGCAGTTCTTGGCCACCTCCAGCCGCACCGAGGTGCCGAACTGGCGGCCCTGCAGCTCGCCCTTGAGCGCCTGGCGCAGGTTCTTGACCTCGTCCTCGTCGACCCACAGGTCGGAGTCGCGGGTCACGCGGAACTGCGAATAGGCGATCACCTCGCGGCCGGCGAACAGGTCCGAGATGTGGGCGTGGATGATGGACGACAGCAGGCAGAACGACACGCCGCCGCTCTTCGACAGATGGTCGGGCAGGCGGATCACGCGCGGCAGCACGCGCGGCGCCTTGACGATGGCGATCGCCGTGCCGCGGCCAAAGGCGTCCTTGCCGGACAGCGAAACGATGAAGTTGAGGCTTTTATTCACCACCTGCGGGAAGGGGTGGGCCGGATCGAGGCCGATCGGCGTCAGCAGCGGGCGCACCTCGGTGTCGAAGTATTCCTTGACCCAGGCGCGCTGCGCCTCGTTGCGCTCGTTGTGGCGCACCAGGTGCACGCCGTTGGCGGCCAGCTGGGGCAGCACTTCCTGGTTGAGGATTTCATACTGGTGGGCCACCAGCGCGTGGCACTCGGCGCTGATGCGCGACAGCGTGGCCACCAGCGCTGGGTGGTTGGACAGCGAACCCTCGACGCTGCCGGCCGCCAGCAGGCTGGCCACGCGCACCTCGAAGAACTCGTCCAGGTTGCTGCTGGCGATGCACAGGTAGCGCAGCCGTTCCAGCAGGGGAATGCTCTTGTCTTCGGCTTGCGCCAGCACGCGCCGGTTGAACATCAATTGTGACAGTTCCCGGTCCAGAAACGCGGAGTTCTTGTTTACTTCAGCATGCAAGTCAGGCTTCATGTCTTTTTGTTCACTTTGCAGGTAGTCTCATTCTAGCCTGTATTGCGGCAGAATGATGCAACAGTGTAAATAAGAAATATGACAGGTCCATGACATCGTTTGTCATAAATGACGCCGATGGCGCGCCGATTATGACAACGCCAGCGTAATATATAGCGGCACATGGCTTGTTTCCATAGGGGAGGGCAGTGCTGCATAACTATTTTTGACATATTTCGGTCATGTCATAAACCTGTCATATAGTCCCGGTAGACTGCGCAGCATCCTAACCTGTCATAAACCAAAGGACCTGTAATGCGACTCAAACAACTGATCTCTTCCCTGGTAGTGGGCGTGTCTGCTGTCATGGCATTCTCCTCCGCTGCATCCGCCGCCGATATGACCGGCGCCGGCTCGTCGTTCATGTACCCGATCGCCGCCAAATGGGCCGATATGTACAAGGGCGCCACGGGCAACGTCCTGAACTACCAATCGGTGGGTTCGGGCGCCGGCATCAAGCAGATCAAGGCCAAGACCGTGGACTTCGGCGCATCGGACAAGCCGCTGAGCGCCACTGAACTGGACGCCGAAGGCCTGATGCAGTTCCCTGCCATCATGGGCGGCGTGGTCACCGTGGTCAACCTGGACGGCATCACCCCAGGTCAGATGAAACTGACCGGCCCGCTGGTCGCCGACATCTACCTGGGCAAGATCACCAAGTGGAACGACGCCGCGATCGCCGCGCTGAACCCAGGTGTGAAACTGCCAGCCGAAGAAATCACCGTGGTGCACCGCGCCGACGGTTCGGGCACCACCTTCCTGTTCACCGACTTCCTGTCGAAAACCAGCCCTGAATTCAAGACCAAGATCGGCGCCGACGCTGCCGTGAAATGGGCTGTGGGCGTGGGCGGCAAGGGCAACGAAGGCGTCGCCGCCAACGTGCAGCGCATCAAGGGTTCGATCGGCTACGTCGAGTGGGCCTTCGCCAAGAAAAACAAGATGTCGCACACCCAGCTGAAAAACAAGGACGGCAACTTCCTGCAGCCTGACGACGAGTTCTTCAAGGCCGCCGCCGCCAACGCCGACTGGGCCAAAACCCCAGGCTTCGCCGTGGTGCTGACCGACCAGCCAGGCAAGAATGCATGGCCGATCACCGGCGCGACCTTCGTGCTGATGCACAAAGCCCAGGCTGACGCAGCCAAAGGCAAGGAAGTCGTCAAGTTCTTCGACTGGGCCTTCAAGAACGGCGCCGCCGCTGCGACCGATCTGGACTACGTGCCGATGCCACCGTCGGTCGTCAAGCTGATCCAGGATTCCTGGAAAGCCAACCTGAAAGATGCATCGGGCAAAGGCATCTACTAATCGGGACCATCCCTTCGCCGCCGGCACCTGGCGGCGAGGGGGTTAGCCTGCGCCGCCCGACCGGGCGCCGCAGGCTAGCTTACATCAACGAGACAACCATAATGAGCGCTGATATCACTTCCACGCCCCTGACCCCATCGGAGCCGCTTATGCAGGCCAGCACCGCCCAGGCAAGCGCAGCGGAGCACGCCGCGTTGCGCGCCCTGCAACGCACCATGCGCAACCAGCGCATCCAGGATTTCATCTTCCACAAGACCACCATGCTGTTCGCGCTGTCCGTGCTGGCGGTGCTGCTCGGTATCATCATCTCGCTGGTGGTGGGCGCCTGGCCGGCGTTCAAGGAATTCGGCCCGGGCTTCATCACCACCGTCGAGTGGGATCCGGTCAATGAAAAATACGGCGCCGCGATCGCCATCGTCGGCACGCTGGCCACCTCCGGCATCGCGCTGCTGATCGCCTTCCCGGTCAGCTTCGGCATCGCGCTGTTCCTCACCGAGATTTGCCCGGCCGGCCTGCGCCGTCCACTGGGCACGGCGGTCGAGCTGCTGGCCGGTGTGCCGTCCATCATCTACGGCATGTGGGGCCTGTTCGTGTTCGCGCCGCTGTTTGGCGACTACGTGCAGCCGCTGCTGAAAAACACCTTGGGCCACCTGCCCATCATCGGCCAGTTCTTCAGCGGCCCGACCATGGGCATCGGCATCCTGACCGCCGCGCTGATCCTGGCCGTGATGATCATCCCGTTCATCTCGTCGGTGATGCGCGACGTGTTCGAGATCGTGCCGGCCGTGCTGAAGGAATCGGCCTACGGCCTGGGCTGCACCCGCTGGGAAGTGGTGCGCAAGATCGTGCTGCCCTACACCAAGACCGGCGTGGTCGGCGGCGTCATGCTGGGCCTGGGCCGCGCGCTTGGCGAGACCATGGCCGTGACCTTCGTCATCGGCAACGCCAACAAGCTGTCGTGGTCGCTGTTCGCGGCCGGTAACTCGATCGCCTCGACCCTGGCCAACGAATTCGCCGAGGCCGACACGCCGCTGCACACCTCGTCGCTGTTCGCGCTGGCGCTGATCCTGTTCATCATCACGTTTATTGTTCTGTCCTCCGCCAAGCTGATGTTGGCGAGCATGTCCCGCAAGGAAGGCGTCAAATGAAGCAAGCTACCACTTCGCCGGTCAATCCGGTCTACCGCAAGCGCCTGATGGCGCACCGTGTCGGCATCGCCCTGTCCGTGCTGGCGATGTCGGTCGGCCTGCTGGTGCTGGCCTGGATCCTGGTCACGCTGGCCGTCAAGGGCTTCGGCGCGCTCAACCTGCACCTGTTCACGCAGCCGACCCCGTCGCCGGGCAGCGAGGGCGGCGGCGTCTCCAACGCCATTCTCGGCAGCCTGATGATCGTCGGCCTGTCCACGCTGGTGAGCACGCCGATCGGCATCCTGGCCGGCATCTACCTGGCCGAGTACGGCGAAGAAAACAAGATCGCCAGCCTGACCCGCTTCGTCACCGACATCATGCTGTCGGCGCCGTCGATCGTGATCGGCATGTTCGTGTGGGCGCTGTACGTGGCCACCGTCAACCACTACTCGGGCTACGCCGGTTCGCTGGCGCTGGCGCTGATCGCCATTCCGGTCGTGGTCCGCACCACCGACAACATGCTGCGCCTGGTGCCCAACAGCCTGCTGGAAGCGGCCTTCGCGCTGGGCGCGCCGCGCTGGAAGGTGGCCATGCTGGTGCGCCTGCGCGCCGTCAAGGCCGGCGTGATCACCGGCGTGCTGCTGGCCGTGGCCCGCATCTCCGGCGAGACCGCCCCGTTGCTGTTCACCGCGCTCAACAACCAGTTCTTCAGCGCCGACATGAACCGGCCGATCGCCAACCTGCCGGTGGTGATCTACGGCTTCGCCATGAGCCCGTACGACAACTGGCGCGAGCTGGCCTGGGGCGGCGCGCTGCTGGTGACCTTCAGCGTGCTGGCGCTGAACATCATTTCGCGCACCCTGTTCAGCCAAAAAGTCCCGAATTAAACCTGCGAATTAAACTGATAAAAGCGATCAATAATGAATACGCAACTGAGCCAAGAGAATGTGGTGCCGATGAACGGCAAACGTAAAACCATCGAGATTTCGGGTCTGAATTTTTTCTACGGTAAAACCCAGAGCCTGACCAACGTCAACCTGGACATCCACGAGAAGCAGGTCACGGCCTTCATCGGCCCGTCGGGCTGCGGCAAGTCGACCTTGCTGCGCACGCTCAACCGCATGTACGACCTGTACCCCGGCCAGCGCGCCGAAGGCTCGATCATGTACCGCGGCCGCAATATCCTGGAAGAGGGCCAGGACGTCAACATGCTGCGCGCCAAGGTCGGCATGGTGTTCCAGAAGCCGACCCCGTTCCCGATGTCGATCTACGACAACATCGCCTTCGGCGTGCGCCTGTACGAAGACCTGTCCAAGGGCGAGATGGACGAGCGCGTGGAATGGGCGCTGAAGAAGGCCGCGCTGTGGACCGAGGTCAAGGACAAGCTGAGCAAGTCGGGCCTGTCGCTGTCGGGCGGCCAGCAGCAGCGCCTGTGCATCGCGCGCGGCGTGGCGGTGAAGCCGGACGTGCTGCTGCTGGATGAGCCGACCTCGGCGCTGGATCCGATCTCGACTTCGAAGGTGGAAGAGCTGATCAGCGAACTGAAGCAGGACTACACCATCGCCATCGTCACCCACAACATGCAGCAGGCGGCGCGCTGCTCGGACTACACCGCCTATATGTACCTGGGCGAGCTGGTGGAGTTCGGCGAGACCGACCAGATCTTCATGAATCCTGCGCGCAAAGAGACGCAGGACTACATCACCGGTCGCTTCGGCTGATCGCATTTATAATAGCAAATCGACTACGGAGAGCAGCATGATCGGTGAACATTCATCCAAACAGTACGACAACGAACTGGAAGCCATACGCAGCAAGGTGCTGCTGATGGGCGGCATCGTCGAGACCCAATTCCTCGACGCCATGACCTGCTTCCGCATCGGCAATCCCGAGCGCGCCGACCGCGTGATGCGCGAGGACGACGCCGTCAACCAGCTGGAAGTGTCGCTGGACGACGCCTGCAGCCACCTGATCGTGCGCCGCCAGCCGGCCGCCAACGACCTGCGCACCATCATGGCGACCATCAAGGTCATCACCGACCTCGAGCGCATCGGCGACGAGGCCACCAAGATCGCCCGCACCGCCAAGGCGCTGCATGCGCGCGGCGCCGTGACCGTCAACCACTACGAAATGGTGCGCGGCATCGCCAACAACACCAGCGACATGCTGCACGACGCGCTGGACGCCTTCGCCCGCAACGACGGCAAGCAGGCCCTGCAGCTGATCGCCCAGGACGCCGTGATCGACCACGAGTTCCGCTCGATCATGCGCAACCTGATTACTTTCATGATGGAAGACCCGCGCACCATCTCGGCCGCGCTCGATACGCTGTGGGTGGCCAAGGCCATCGAGCGCATCGGCGACCACGCCAAGAACATCGCCGAATACGTCATCTACGTCGTCGAAGGCAAGGACATCCGCCACACCAAGACCGCACCGATACCGGACGATGTGCCGGCGCAAGCTGAGTAAATAAGAGAACATGGCATCTGATAAAACCACCGTACTGATCGTCGAGGACGAGCCAGCCATTGTCGAGCTGGTGACGTTCTCGCTGCGCGAAGCGGGCTGGAACTGCTGCGCAGTGCAAAGCTGCGCCGAAGCCTGGGACTTCATCCAGACCAAGACCCCCCAGCTGATTCTGCTGGACTGGATGCTGCCCGACCAGACCGGCCTGCGCCTGCTGGCGCGCATCCGCTCCGACCGTCAGTTCAATGAAATCCCGGTCATCATGCTGACCGCCAAGAGCATGGAAGAGGACAAGCTGGCCGGCCTGAACAGCGGTGCCGACGACTACGTCACCAAGCCGTTCTCGCCGCGCGAGCTGCTGGCGCGCGCCAAGGCGCTGCTGCGCCGCAAGAGCCCGGAGCACGCGCAGGCCACCATGCGCGCGGCCAATGTGATGCTGGACCCGGTCAGCTGCACGGTGTCGATGGACGAGCAGAAGATCGACATCGGCCACGCCGAGTACAAGCTGCTCAAGTTCCTGCTGGCCCATCCGGAGCGCGTGTTCTCGCGCAGCCAGCTGCTCGACAAGGTCTGGGGCGACCACGTGGTGATCGAGGAACGCACCGTCGACGTCCACGTGCTGCGCCTGCGCAAGGCATTGAAAGAGGCCGAGCATCTGATCAAGACGGTGCGTAGCGTGGGCTACATGCTGTCGGAGAAATAATGAATCCTAAACTGGTGTTCTGGGTGCCGGCGGCACTGCGCACGGCCATCATCCTGGCGGGCTGCGCAACGCTGGGCTGGATGTTCGGCTGGATCAACGGCCTGGTGCTGGCGCTGCTGGCCATGATGGTGATGGTGTTCGTGCAGCTGACCTACCTGTACCAGCTCAGCAACTGGATGGACGATCCGCAAAGCGCCAAGCTGCCAGACGGCTGGGGCGCGTGGACCAACATCTTCTCGCGCCTGTACCGCATGCGGCGCGACGACGAGAAGAACCAGGCCGAGCTGACCGAATGGCTGGCGCGCTTCCGCCAGGCCATGCACCTGCTGCCGGACGGCGTGGTCATCATGGACGACGTGCTGTTCCTGGAGTGGTGCAACCCGGCCGCCGAGAAGCACCTGGGCCTCACGCACGAGCGCGACAAGGGCATGCGCGTGACCAACCTGGTGCGCAGCCCGGATTTCATGGATTACATCATCCTCGGCCGCTACGAGCAGCCGCTGACGATCAGCTTCCGCGAGCGCAAGCTGATCGTGCACATCATCCCGTTCGAGAACCGCCGCCAGATCCTGGTGACGCACGACGCCACCGAGACCGAGCGCATCGAGGAGATGCGGCGCGACTTCATCGCCAACGCCTCGCACGAGCTGCGCACGCCGTTGACGGTGATCGTCGGCTTCCTGGAGATCGCCGCTTCCGAGGGCCTGGACGCGGCCACGCGCTCGGCGCACCTGAAGCTGATGACCGAGCAGGGCCACCGCATGCAGCACCTGATCGAGGACATGCTGACCTTGTCGCGGCTGGAGTCGGTGGATTATCCGATGCGGCCGGAGCAGGTCGACGTGCCCAAGCTGATGGAACAGGTGCTGCGCGACGCGCGCGCGCTGTCGGCCGGCAAGCACGAGATCACGATGTCGGTCAACGGGCCGGATGTCATGGGCAGTTACGAAGAGCTGCACAGCGCCTTCGGCAACCTGGCGTCGAACGCGGTGCGCTACACCCCGGCCGGCGGCAAGATCCACCTGGTGTGGCGGGAGTTCGAAGGCGGCGTCAAGTTCCTGGTGGAGGACACCGGCATCGGCATCAGCCCCGAGCACATCTCGCGCCTGACCGAACGTTTCTACCGCGTCGACAAGAGCCGCTCGCGCGAGACGCAGGGCACCGGCCTGGGCCTGGCGATCGTCAAGCACGTGCTGCTGCGGCACGGCTCGACCTTGCAGATCCGCTCGGAGGCGGGCAAGGGCAGCACCTTCATCGTCTGCCTGCCCAAGACCGCCATCGTGCACGCGCAACCCGAGCTGCTGCTGAACTAGGCGCTCACGGATAGCTGAAGAAGATGAAGTGCACGGCGTTGAGCGCGAAGTGCACGAGGATGGGTGCTTCGATGCGCTGCGTGGCGTGATACGCGTAGGCGTAGCCCAGGCCCGCGAGCGCGGCCAGCGCCGCGTACAGCGGGCCGCCCGCCAGATGGGCGGCGCCGAACAGCAGCGCCGAACAGGCCAGCGCCACCCACGAACCGTAGCGCAAGCCCGACAGCGCCGACGCCAGCCGCGCCTGCACGAATCCACGGAAGAAAGCCTCTTCGGCCACCACGGTAAAGCACAGGTTCACCGCGAGGAAAGTCAGCGTCAGCGACGACACCTTGAACGCCGGATGCACGAAGCCGGCGCCGACGGCGGCGCCCATCACGGCCGCCACGGTAAGCAGCAGCACCGGCCACGTCTTCTTCAACGCCGCGCTGAGCTCCGGCCACGACGTCGCGCGCCGGCAGATGAAGGCCAGCAGGATCAGGCCGACCGCGCCCTTGTCGAAATTCGCATACTGCGTGAAGGGCTTGCCGCCCTCCGAGAACACCGCCCCCGCGATCACCACCGGATTGTTAAAGCCCGGCAGCTTGTGGATCGCCAGGGCGAACGCCAGCACCAGCGTGAGCACGCCGAACAATATCCGCAGGAATTTTTGAGGGACGCCATCCGTCAGCCAGGCCACGCCGGCGAACAGGGCCAGCGCCACCAGGGCGGGCGCCTGCAGCACGCCGGCCTGCCAGCCGCACAGCAGCGCGGCGGCAAACACGGCTTGCCATGGGGCGAAAGGACGGCGCGACGAGGATTGAAGCCAGACGGCCCCCACGGACAGCGCGAGGGCGACAAAGGTAAGCAGTGTGAGTAGAGGCATTATTGAAGGAACCGGTGAGTTGAGTTTCCTTCAATAATATCATCGGGCTAAGCCGCTTAGAATTTATAGGCGATGCCCGTCATCAGCATCGGCGTAGTCTTGCGCTTGGTCAGCGGGCTGTCGGCGGCGTCGCCGGTCAGGTGCGAGAAGCCGGCGGCGGTGTGCACCGACCAGTTCTTGTCCAGCACATGGTTCCAGTTGACACCCATCGAGACGTTGGTGAAGCCGGACTTGGGAGTGTAGGCCTGGTAGCCCGAGGCTGCGCTCTGCGCGGCCGTCACGCCGAAATAGGTCTGCATGTGCTTCTTGTCGGCGTACTCGGTCGAGGCGCTCAGGCCGACCTGGTCGCTGGCGGTGGTGTACAGCGGCATCGACGCGCCCAGGCTGTAGGTGGCGCCGTGGTCGCGGTGCGCCAGGTTCTGCGTGGTGCTCAGGCTCAGGCCCACGGTGCCGACCTGGTAGCTGGCGGCCAGCACGGCCCGCGCCGCGCCCTGGATGTCGCCCATGCCCTTGAGGGCGTCGGAACCGTCGAAGGCGTTGCGCTTGTGGTCGGCGCGCGCGCCGCCGTAGGTCAGCGCCGCGCTCAGGCCGACGCCGGACACGCTGGTCTGGAAGCCCACGCCGCGCATGGTGCTGAGGAAGGCGCCGTTGTCGAAGGTGCGTTCGAGGTAGGGCAGCGGCACCACGCGGCTCTTCTTGCCGCCGGTGTATTCAGGCACGTAGGCCAGGCCGGCGCCCAGGGTCAGGCTGTCGCCGGCGCCGGGCTTGGTCTGCTGGTCCGACGAGGAGGGCAGTTCGAGGGCGTCGGCGTAGCAGTTGCTGCTGACGGCACAAAGAGAGGCGAGAGCGAGTGTGGCGGCAAGGCGCATGGAAGATCCTGTGGTGTGGTGGTTCGGAGGTCCGCCGGCGCTTGTTTGAAGGTGGCCCGGCGATGACGGAGCGCAGTGTCGCAACATTTCCTGTCCGCCGCTATCAGCTTGTCTGAAGTATCATCTGCTGAATTCTTTGGTACCGCGCGGCGGTGCCTGACACTGGAAACCCGGAGCCGACCATGTCCCTGACCCTGTACTACCACCCGCTGGCCTCGTTCTGCCACAAAGTGCTGATCGCGCTGTACGAAAACGCCACCCCGTTCGACAAGCGCCTGATCAACCTGGGCGAGGAGGGCGACCGCGCCGAGCTGGAGGCGATCTGGCCGCTGTGCAAATTCCCGGTGCTGCGCGACCACGAGCGCGGCCGCGACGTGCCGGAGACGTCGGTCATCATCGAATATCTGGATCGTTATTTCCCCGGCCCGCAGGACTTGATCCCGGCCGACTGGGAGGCCGCGCTGGATGTGCGCCTGTGGGACCGCTTCTTCGACCACTACGTGCAGGAGCCGGTGCAGACCATCGTCGGCGCCCATCTGAGCGGCATGCAGTGCGACCAGACCAGGGAGCGCACCAAGCTCAAGACGGCCTACAAGATGATCGAGAAGCGCATGGCCACGCGCCGCTGGATGTGCGGCGAGGAGTTCAGCATGGCCGACTGCGCGGCGGCGCCCGCGCTGTTCTACGCCGCCACGCTGCTGCCGTTCCCCGAGGAATACCAGCAGCTCAACGACTACTTCGAGCGGCTGGTGACGCGGCCCTCGGTCCAGCGGGTGCTGGACGAGGCCAAGCCTTATTTCTCGATGTATCCGTTCGTCGAAGACATCCCGGAACGGTTTTTATAGCCGTCGTTCAGTTCTTGTTGCCCTTGTCCTCGGCGCTCTGCATCGAGGCCGGCTGCGCCATCGATCCGTTTTGCGCCGCCATGTTGGCGAACTGGCGCGATTGATCGTGGATCTCCTTGGCCACTGCCGTCTGGTTGCGCAGGTGCTGGTCGGCCTGGGCGGCTGCCTTCTGCGTGACCGCGGCCGCCAGTTCTGAAGCGGTGCGGGCCGCCTGCGGCGCATGCTGCTGCACCACCTGGTTGACGCTGGCCTGGAAGTCGGTGGCGATCTGGTTCACCTGCTGCTGCCAGTCTTGCACCTTCTGCATCAGCTGGTCGGCGCCGGGGGCGTCGGCGGTGCTGCGCTCGCCGGGTGGGGTCAGCAGCGCGGTGCGGCAGGCTTCGGTGGAAGCCTGGAGCCAGTCCCTGCCGAACTGCAGGTTCACATCGGACAGTTGGCGCACCGATTGCAAGGCTGCGAGGGTCAGGTCGCTGAAGTAGTCGATACGGGCTTCCAAGTGATTCTTTGCCGCTGGCGAAATGGTTTCCACAAACGAATTCATGTACTTCTCCTGGTGGGTGTGGGGCCAAACTTTGCGTGCTCGCGCAAGCGCTCTGGCCGGACGCCTGCGCTCTTATCTTCGCAGGTCGCGCGGCATTTTGCCACCCTGGAGCTTGCAGGCATGATTCGTTAAGCGAGGTCAACAGATTATCCGCTTCGCCACGCGCTTGTCCGTCTCGCCACATAGCGATGGACCTTCGCGCGGCTGTCGCGCTAAGGTGGCGCTGTCCCTATCACACATGAAAGCCACCCCATGAAAAGAAGAAGCCTGCTCCAAGCTATGGCGGCCTTGCCGCTGATGTCGCTCACCACCTTGCCTGCATGGAGCGCCGCGCGCACCGCGTCCCGCCGCCGCGTGCGTCCGGGCGAGGCCGGCTGGCCGTCGGCCTCCGCGTGGCGGCAGCTGGG
>NZ_WWCX01000112.1:0-17328 GCF_009857655.1 Duganella vulcania | reverse complement strand
CTCGCGCGACCTGGACCAGAGCGCGGCCCGGGCCAACGCCCTGAAAACGCTGGACGCCCGCCGCGCAGCGGCCGCCGCGCCGGCCGCGCCGCCGCCGCTGAACGATACGGTTTCGCGGCCGCAGCCCTCGCCGGTGTATCAGGCGCCGCCGGTGTACCAGCAGGCGCCGGTCATCGTGCAGCAGCCCAGTAGCGGCCTGATGCACGGCGTGCTGGGCTTCATGCTGGGGCGGGCGATGAGCCAGAGCCATCAGCCGGTGTCATATCCGACCACTAATGCGCCCGCCCCCGCCGGCGCCCCGGTCGACTACGGCGCCAGCCAGGCCGGCAGCGGCGCGGCCCAAGCGGGCATGGTTAACGGCATGCCGGGACTGGGCGATCCGGTCCCGGCCGCCCCACCGCCGGCGCCGTCCTTCCTGGCCCGGGTGGCGCGCTGGCTGGTGTGGCTGGGCGTGCTGGGGGTGATGGCGTGGGCGGCGGTGTACACGGTGCGCAAGCTGCGCCGCCTGCGGGCGGGTAACGCGACAAATTATTCATTTGAAAGGAATTGAGATGGGCTGGTCGGATGCATACAACTACCTGCGCAATGGCGCGGCCAGGCTGGGCGGGGCCGAGGCGCCGCGCACGGACCGGGACTTGCCGCTGGGCGCGCGCATCGGCAGCGTGCTCCAGCTGCAGCAGTCGCCGCTGCTGCGCGCCGCCGGCGACGGCTCGCTGATCACGCTGCCGGACGCGGGCGACACCCGCATCGTGGCGGTGTCGCAGATCCGGCTCCAGCAGAGCGGCGGCCTGTACCGCTACTACCTGGACACCGGCGACCTGGACGCGAAGGAGAAATTCCTGCAGGTGTACCAGGACGCCCAGGGCCAGGTGTCCGAGGTGATGTATTGCACCCAGCTGGCGCGGGTGATCCCGGAAACGGCGGAGGACCAGGAAGCCTACCTGGGCCAGGGCGGCGCCGGCCTGGGCGACCGCAGCTACACGCTGTGGCGCGAACAGCTGGGCGATGTGGGCCTGGACGAGTCCGACCTGGACCTGGTGTTCGGCCAGGGCGACGGCGTCGACTACTGGCGCGACGCCGGCGATCCCAACGCCGAGTTCGTCACGCCGTTCTCCGGCACCGAGACCCGGCTGGACGACGCCAGCGGCCGCACCGGCCTGCGCCAGGAAATGGTGTTCATGCCGTACGTGCGGGAACTGCGCGGCGGCGGCAAGGAATATTTGCTGATCACGACTGAAATCATCAGCAGCGTGAACGGCGATGCATCAAAACGCGGGATCCATGTCGACTTCGTCATTGGCATCCCGGTTGAGCAGCAACGCGTCGTTATCCAATGACGCGCAACTTTTTAAGGACGACTGACATGAGCAACTTGAACGGCTGGGGTTTGACCGCGCGCCTGATTTCCAAACATTTTGGCGCGCTGGGCGACCGTGTTTCCGAAGCGATCGCCAATTTTGATCCGGAAACGGCCACCGAGGCCGACCGCGACCGGCTGGCCGACAGCCTGCGCCTGACCGCCCAAAAACTGGCCGCCGCCCGCAGCTCCTTCGACAAGGAAGCGGCCGACGTGGTCCAGCTGCGCCAGCTGATCGCCACCGACGAGCAGGCGGCCGGCACGCTGGCCGAGCGCCTGGCCGCCGGCAAGATCTCGGAGGCGACCATCACCCTGTTCTGCGACGAGCTGGAGGCGAACAAGGCGCGCATGCCGCAGGAATTGCAGGAGGAAGCCGACGCCCGCCAATACATGCAGGAGCTGCAGGCCATTGTCGACGCGCTGTCCAAGCAGCTGGCCGATTTCGATTCGGCGGCCAAGAAGGCGATGCAGGCGCTGGCCTCGGCCCGCGCGCAGCAGGACCTGCAGAACCTGCGCGCCGAGCGCCAGAGCCAGCTGGCCGGGCTGTCCGGCATGAAGGGCAACTCCAGCGCGCTGAACGCGCTGACCCGCCGCGCCCAGGCCATCAGCAACGAGGCGGCCGGCATGAAGATCGTCACCGACATCGGCCAGCGTCCGTACGAGCAGGCGGCCGAGCTGGAGGCGATCCGCAAGTCGGTCAGCCAGCCCGGCATCGCCAACGAATCGGCGCTGGCGCGGCTGCAGCGGCTGTCCGGCCAGCAGCAGGCGCAGCTGGCCGCGCCGCAGGAACCGGCCACGCTGGCGCTGGGCAAAGCATAAGCCTGCGCTGAATTGGCTACAATAGAGGCCGGGGGCGCCGTGTTGGCGCCGCCGGTTTTCTTTTTTGATTGGAATGAATATGCAAGCGATCCCGCCGTCAGAGTCCCTCATCGAGTACCCGAGCGACTTCCCGATCAAGGTGATGGGCCCGACTCATATCGATTTCGCCCCGACCATCGTGCTGGTGGTGCAAAAGCATGACAAGGATTTCCATGAAGGCAAAATGGAAGTGCGTCCTTCGGCCAAGGGCAACTACACCGGCCTGACCGTGGTGGTGCGCGCCATCAGCCGCGAGCAGCTGGACGCGCTGTATTCCGAGCTGTCGGCACACCCGATGGTCAAGATTGTGATGTAAATCAGGCTTGCTGGCGCTGGAAGGCGGCAATCTCCTCCAGCAGCCAGTCGCGGAACGCCTGCACCTGCGGCCGGCCGGCCGCGCCGGGCGGCGAGACGAAGAAGTATTCATCCGGGCACGGCGTGGCGGTATCGAACAGCCGCCGCAGCTGCCCGGAGGCGATCTCCTGCATCGCCACCACATGGCGCACCAGCGCCACCCCGTTGCCGTCGGCGGCGGAGCGTATCAGCATCGACAAATCCTCGAACATCAAGCCGCCGGACGGCTCGGCCATGTCGACCCCGGCCGCGCGCAGCCACGGCGACCATGGCTCCACCGAGCGCAGCAGCGTGTGCCGGCTCAGCTCCTGTGGTGCCGTCGGCAGCTGTCCGCGGCGATAGTGGGGACTCACTACGGGATAATAGACATCGCCCATCAGCCGCTGCACCACCAGCCCCGGATAGTTGCCGCGCCCGAAGCGGATGCCGACATCGATGCCGTCGCGCGCCAGGTCCTGCAGCTGGCCGCTCGATTGCAGCACCACCTCGATATCCGGATACAGGTCGATGAAGCGGCCCAGCCGGGGCGCCAGCCAGCGCGCGGCAAACGACGGAATCGACGAAATCGTCAGCCGCTGGTTGACGGTCGAGGCCCGCATGGCATCCGCCGCGGCGGCGATGTCGGCAAAGGACTTGCCTAAAAACTGGGCAAATTTCAGCGCGTCGCTAGTTATTTTCACTTGCCGGCCGTGCCGCACGAACAGTGGCCGGCCCAATTCCTCCTCCAACGCCCGGACCTGATGGCTGATCGCGCCATGCGTCAGATGCAACTCTTCCGCCGCCCGCGAGAAGTTCTCGTGGCGTGCCGCCGCCTCGAAGGCGCGCAGTGCGGAAAAATTGGGCAGGCGGCGGCTGGCGCTCATCAGGTCGGCATGCTGTGGATAACTATGTGAATAAAATTAGCTAGAATCACGAAAATATAACGTTATACAGGCGCTACGGCAAGGCTTACCATGTGAATAAATCTACTCTAGCCGGAGCCGCCATGCCTTTTGAACTGTACGTCGACAGCCTGTTCACCAGCCCTTACGCCATGTCGGCCTTTGTGGCGCTGACCGAAAAGCGCTTGCCGTTCAGCGTCAAGACGGTGGACCTGGAGGCCGGCCAGCAGAAACTCAGCGCCTACGCAACCCGCGCGCTGACCGCCCGGGTGCCGGCGCTGGTCGAGGGTGATTTTGTGCTGACCGAGTCGACCGCCATCACCGAATACCTGGACGAGAGCTTTCCGGCGCCGGAATACATTTCGCTGTATCCGAAGGACCGGCGCCAGCGGGCCCAGGCGCGGCAGATCCAGGCCTGGCTGCGCAGCGACCTGCTGCCGGTGCGCGCCGAGCGCGACACGGAAACGGTATTTTTCGGCAAGGCCAGCGCGCCGCTGACGGCAGCCGGCCAGGCCGCCGCGAACAAGCTGATCCACGCCGCCGGCCAGTTTGTGCAGGAAGGCAGCCCCCACCTGTTCGGCGACTGGTCGCTGGCCGACGCCGACCTGGCGCTGATGCTCAACCGCCTGATCTTGAACGGCGACGAGGTGCCGCAAAAGCTCAAGGACTACGCCGCAGGCCAGTGGCAGCGGCCTTCCATCCAGCAATGGCTGGAGCGCCACCAGCCGGGCTGATTTATAATGTCGGGATGACGTCCCCTACCTCCACCGAGCCGGCGCTGATCCGCCACCTCGGCCTTTCCGACTACGACAGCACGTTCGCCGCGATGCGCGCCTTCACCGACGCGCGCACGCCGGACACCCGCGACGAACTGTGGATCGTCGAGCACCCGCCCGTGTTCACGCTGGGCCTGGGCGCCGACCGCGGCCACCTGCTGGCGGGCGCGTCCGCCATCCCGGTGGTGCAGACCGACCGCGGCGGCGAGGTCACCTACCACGGCCCCGGCCAGGTGGTGATCTACCTGCTGATGGACCTGCGCCGCAACAAGCCGGGCGGCAAACTGTACGCCCGGCAATTCGTCTATAAAATCGAGCAAGCGATCATCAACGTGTTAGGGGCGTATAATCTTGCCGGTGAGCGCGTTGCGGGCGCGCCGGGCATCTACATGGCCGGCGGACCGAAGCAAGGCGCCAAGATCGCCGCGCTCGGCCTGAAAGTGCGCGGCAACGGTTGCACCTATCACGGGCTGTCGCTGAATGTGGCGATGGACCTGGCCCCGTTTTCCTGGATCAACCCCTGCGGCTATGCCGGGCTGGAAACGACCGACATGCGCAGCGTCGGCGCGACCGCCGTGTTGTCCGACGTGCAACAGCAACTGGCCGAGGAGCTGATCCGCGTATTGGCGCAGGTGGCCGAACCGGCAGTACACGAATAACCAAACTTCGCCCGCGAGGGCACGCAGCCAAATGACTTCTGAAACCACCACCAGCGTTGCCCCGGCTTACAACCCGAGCGAAAAGCAAAAAGGCGCCAGCAAGACCGCGCGCATCCCGATCAAGATCGTGCCGATCGAGCAGGTTGAGCGGCTGAAAAAGCCGGAGTGGATCCGCGTCAAGGCGGCGTCGGCCTCGACCCGCTTCTACGAGATCAAGGACATCCTGCGCGAGAACAAGCTGGTGACCGTGTGCGAAGAGGCAAGCTGCCCGAACATCGGCGAATGCTTCGGCAAGGGCACGGCCACCTTCATGATCATGGGCGACAAATGCACCCGCCGCTGCCCGTTCTGCGACGTCGGCCACGGCCGTCCCGATCCGCTGGACAAGGACGAGCCGGCCAACCTGGCCAAGACCATCGCCGAACTGCGCCTGAGCTACGTGGTGATCACCTCGGTGGACCGCGACGACCTGCGTGACGGCGGCGCCGGCCACTTTGTCGAGTGCATCCAGCACACCCGCGCGCTGTCGGCCAAGACCCAGATCGAAGTGCTGGTGCCGGACTTCCGCGGCCGCCTGCAAAAGGCGCTGGACATCTTCAAGGACGGCCTGCCGGACGTGATGAACCACAACCTGGAAACCGTGCCGCGCCTGTACAAGGAAGCGCGTCCGGGTTCGGACTACATGCACTCGCTGCAGCTGCTGAAGGAATTCAAGGAGCTGTACCCCGAGGTGAAGACCAAGTCCGGCATCATGGTCGGCCTGGGCGAGACCGACGAGGAAATCCTGCAGGTGATGCGCGACATGCGCGAGCACAACATCGACATGCTGACCATCGGCCAGTACCTGGCGCCGTCCAACAGCCACCTGCCGGTGCGCCGCTACGTGCACCCGGACGTGTTCAAGATGTTCGAGGAAGAAGCCTACAAGATGGGCTTCAAGCACGCGGCGGTGGGCGCCATGGTGCGCTCCTCGTACCACGCGGACGAACAGGCGCACAACGTCCTGGCCGCAGGCTGATAAAGAGGGCTCCGCAAGGAGCCCTTTGCGCATTTACGTAATTTCCTCTGTTGTTTTGATAGTTATTGGAATTGTCCCCGGGAGGCATCATCTTTCAAAATGATGTTTCCAATATATAAAGAACTGATGCCCTCGCCGCAGCAATGGCCTTGAGGCGCCAGTCTACAAGGGGACATGCATGGACACCGCATACAAACGTATCGTGGTTGTCGGTGGCGGGGCGGCCGGTTGGATGGCCGCGACGGCGCTGGCGACCGCCCTGCCGGCTTGCACCGTGGAGCTGGTTGAATCCGAGGAGATCGGCATCGTCGGCGTGGGCGAAGCCACGTTTCCATCGATCCGCCATTTCCACCGGCTGGCCGGCATCGACGAGGCCGAGTTCCTGCGCGCCACCAACGGCACCTACAAGCTGGGCATCGAATTCCGCGACTGGCGCGTCCGGGGCGAGAGCTACTTCCACACCTTCGGCGACTTCGGCGACCTGACCGGCCCGGATGCGCTGTGGGGCCATTTCCGCCGGGTCGGCGACGCCGGCCTCGGCACGCTGGGCGAGCAATGCCTGTCGAGCGTGATGGCCAGCCAGGGCCGCTTCCAGGGCCTGGCCTCGGAAGAGAACCAGCCGTTCAACTATGCCTACCACTTCGACGCGGCGCTGTACGCCGGCTTCCTGCGCGCGCTGGCGCTGAAACGCGGCGTGCGCCGCACCGAGGGCCGCATCGTCGACGCGGCGCGGCGCGCCGACGGCGGCGTGGCCAGCCTCAAGCTGGCCGATGGCCGCGAGCTGGCCGGCGACCTGTTCATCGACTGCTCCGGCTTCGCCTCGCTGCTGCTGGGCCGCACGCTGGACGAGCCCTTCGCCGACTTCAGCCACTGGCTGCCGGTGGACCGCGCCTGGGCCGTGCCCAGCGAGCCCAGCGGCCCGGCGCTGACGCCGTACACGCGCGCCACCGCGCTGGAGGCGGGCTGGGCTTGGCGCATTCCGCTGCGCAACCGGGTCGGCAACGGCCACGTGTTCGCCAGCCGCTACCTCGACGAGGAGCGCGCGCGCGAACAATTGCTGGCGCAACTGGACGGCCCGGCGCTGGCCGAGCCGCGCCTGCTGCGCTTCACCACCGGCCACCGGCAGCGCTGCTGGGTCCACAACGTGGTCGGGCTGGGACTGGCCTCGGGCTTCCTGGAGCCGCTGGAGTCGACCAGCATCTTCCTGATCCAGAGCGGCCTGGGCAATCTGATCCCGCTGCTGCAGAAAGGCAGGCCCACCACGGCCGAGGTCGGCGGCTACAACGCCGGCATGGCGCGCCAGTTCGAGCGCATCCGCGATTTCATCATCCTGCACTACTGCCTCACGGCGCGCCGCGACGGCGAACTGTGGCGCCACATGGCCAGCATGGAGTTGCCGGAAACCCTGGCCTACAAGATCCACGCCTGGCGCCAGGCCGGCGTGCTGCACCAGTACCAGTGGGAAGGCTTCGACGCCAACAGCTGGCTGGCGATCCACGCCGGCATGGGGCACTGGCCGGAGCGCGCCGATCCGGAGCTGGCCGAACTGCCGCGCGACGAGGCGCTGCGGGCGCTGCGCCAGCGGCGCGAGACCATCGCCGCCCTGGTGGCGGCCATGCCCACCCACGACGCCTATCTGCGCCGGATGCTGGCGCGCTGAAGCGGCGACGAGACATTTAAAAACAAGCATACAAGAGGAGACAATAATGATGATAAAAGAAGCGACAAGATTCCAACTGTCGGCCATCGGGCTGGCCTGCATGGCGCTGCTGGCCGGTTGTGGCGGCGGCGGAGGCGGTAGTGGCGGCAGCGGCGGCGCGGTGCAGACGATCGCGTTCGATTTCCCTGGCGGGGCGGTGGTCGGGGTTCCGCCCACCGTCGCGACCACCAAGCTGGTGGCGACGGCCAGCTCCGGCGGACCGGTCACCTTCACCTCGAATACGCCGACGGTCTGCACCGTCAGCGGCGACACCGTGTCGCTGCTGGTGGCGGGCGAGTGCTCCGTGACCGCCACCCAGTCCGGTTATCAAGGCTACGCCGCGGCCTCGCACAGCCAGATCTTCGTCATTCCCAAGCGGCCGCAGATGGTGGTCTTCCGCAATCCTGGCTGGCAAGCGCTGGATGCGCAGCCGGTGACGCTGGCCGCGGCCACCAACACGGGACAGCCCGTGGTCTTCACGACCAGCACGCCGGCGGTGTGTTCGGTCAGCGGCACCTCGCTGTCCAAGCTCGCCAACGGCCTGTGCGTCGTCACCGCCACGCAGGAAGGCAGCGACATCTTTGCGAAGGCGACGACGGTCAAGAATATTCCGATCGGCACCGAACAGGCGGCCGCCGTGCCGTTCCTGACCGGCTACAAGGACACCAGTCAAACCAAGGAGCTCGGCACCGTCAGCCCCTACTCGGGCAGCAGCGTGGACGGCTGGTATTGCGGCTCGAACTGGTGCGGCAGCTCGGTCTCCAGCGATGGCGCCAGCTTCACGTATTTCTACAACATCCAGCCCAAGGATCCAGCCGGCATCGGCGCGTATTGGGGCATCAAGCTGTTCGCCGGCACCCTGACCGATCTGGCCGCGAACGGCGACACGCTGACCGGCGTCCGCATCGATGCCCAGGCGGCGGTGAAGTTCAACATGGCGATGAACAGCGAATGGTTCAGCACCAGTAACAACGCGGTCAATGTCGACCTGGCCCTCGGCCACTTCGCGATCAAAGAAGGCAAGGCCTGCAACGTCACGCTGCGCGCCGTGGTGAAGCCCACCGCCGCCGCCGCCACGGACTACAGCGTCAGCCTGCGCGACAAGTTCACGATCAACGAATCGTGCGGCCTGACCGGGCTGGACTTGTGGAACGAGCTGCAGGACTACCCGATCTCCAAGGTCGAATTCTCGGCGGCGGGTGTGAACACCTCGGTGTCGACCCCGGGCGCGGCCGCGCTGACCTTCACCACCAAGCTCACGCTGACCGGCGCCATCACCTTCCAATGACGGCGCGGCGCGCAATCAAGGCATAGACAAGAGGATAAATAGAATGAAGAAGATTGAGACACTGGGTAGCCGGAAACCCCTGAAGATGACCGCGCTGGCGATCGCGGCGGCGCAGCTGGCGCTGATGTACAGCGGCGGCGCGCTGGCGCAGACCGGTTCCCCGGCGGATGCCCAGGACGTGCCGGCGGAAAAAGTGGTGGTGGTGACCGGCCAGCGCAAGCAGCTGGAGACCTCGCAACGCATCAAGCAGGAGGCCGAACAGATCGTCGACTCGGTCGTGGCCGACGAGGCCGGCAAGCTGCCGGACAAGTCGATCACCGAGGTGCTGCAGCGTGTGGTGGGCGTGACCATGGACCGCAACACCTCGCGCACCCGCACCAACGCGGCCAGCAATCCGCTGTCCTACAACGTCGAAGGCTCGGGCGTGCAGATCCGCGGCCTGTCGTGGGGCTCGTCCACGCTGAACGGACGCGAAGGCTTCTCGGCCGGCTTCCCGGGACGCGAACTGAGCTGGGGCGACATCCCGCCGGAACTGATGGCCGGCGTGGACGTCTACAAGAACCCGTCGTCCGAGCTGATCGAGGGTGGCATCAGCGGCCAGGTCAACCTGCGCACGCGCTTGCCGTTCGACTCCAAAGGGCAGAGCGGCGCCTTCTCCGTCTCGGACAGCTACACCCCGTTCGGCAAGAAGAACACGCCGTCCTTCTCCGGCCTGTACTCCAACCGCTGGTCCAGCGACATGGGCGAGGTCGGCGCGCTGATCGATGTCTCCTACGGCAAATCCGCGTTCCGCTCCGACTCCTACAGCCTCGGCGCCTACTACCCGCTGAGCAAGCCGGTCCCCGGCCAGACGGTGTGGGTGCCGAACGGCACCTCCTGGGGCACCGGCGAGGGCAAGTCTGAACGCGCGGGTGTCTACGCCGCGCTGCAATGGAAGAAGAACGACAAGGAGTCGTCGCTGACTTACTTCGATTCGGGCTTCCGTTCGGAGAGCGTCAACGGCAGCTTCTTCAGCACCGCGTCGGATGGCAATTCCGGCTTGACGCCGTATGACCTCACGCTCACCAACGCCCAGTACGACGCCCACGGCGTGCTGCAAAAGGGCACGTTGAGCTATCCGGGCGGCCTGGGCCGCAACCAGTTCGCGGCCGGCGGTTTGTCGGCGGGCACGAGCAGCTCCTATGACAACGCCCATGGACGCACGCGCGACATCTCCTGGAACGCGAAATGGCGGATGGATGAGCGCTGGACCTTCCAGAGCGATCTGCAGTGGGTGCACGCCACCAATGGCGGGGACGGCAACATGATCAACATGGGGACGTTCGTGCCCAGCATGAGCTTCGACCTCACCACCCCGCGGCCCACGGTCAGCTTCGACGCGGCCGCGCGCGCCGCCCTGGCCGATCCCGGCAACTACTTCTTCAACAACCTCCAGCCTTACCTGAACAAGTCCAAGGGCGACATGTATGCGTGGAAGGGCGACGCCAAGTTCGTCTTCGACAGCAACGTGCTGCGCGACCTGCGCTTTGGCGTGCGGTTGACCAAGCGCTCGTCGTCGCATGCGATCGGCGTTGGCAGCGGCTGGTATTCCCTGTCCGAGCCGTGGTCGGTGTTCCAGAGCCCTGGGGTGGGCCGGCCGCCGACGGCCGCCGAGATCGGCAATTCCTGGCAGTCCCGCGGCAACTTCGGCTACCTGAGCGATCCCCGATATGCGGCGCTTGCCCCCGTCCAGCAATATGCCTTCCCCAACTTCTTCAACGGCAGGGTGGGCTCGCCGCCAACCATCGTGGTGCCGACGATGGCCGCGGTGCGCAACTATCCGGCCCAGGACCTGGCGCTGGTGGCGGTCAAGCGCCTGCAATGCGAAGACGGCAATCGCCTCAAGAACACCAACAACGATTGTTCGACGCAGGGCGCCGACTGGCGGCCGATGATCTTCTCGGACAACCCAGCGGACATCAACCCGCAAAACCCGTTGCAGGGCGCGCTGTCGACGGCCAGCGAAAACACCCAGGCCATGTATGGCACGCTGCGCTTCGGCTTCGACGACCTGAAGTATCCGGTGGAGGGCAATGTGGGCGCGCGGGTGGTCCGGTCGAGCGCGCAGTCCCACGGTTACACGGTCTTCAATCCGCAGTATTCCGAGACCACCAATCCCGCCTTGCCACGGTTTGGGGTGTTCAACGAGCCGCTCGATGTCAAGGGCAGCCACGTCGACGTGATCCCCAGCCTGAACCTGAAGGTGAGCCTGACCGACAAGCTGCAGTCCAGGCTTGCGCTGTCGCAGGGCATTTCCCGCCCTGGCTTCGATCAGGTGCAGGAGTACGTCAGCCTGCAGCAGAAGGTGGACAACGCCACCGTCAACGGCGTCAGCACGATCAAATCGGTCAGCTACGTCGGCACCAACTCGGGCAATGCGAACCTGAAGCCGCTGAAATCGAACAACTTCGATCTGTCGCTGGAATGGTATCCGCAGAGCGGCCAGTCGCTCACGGCGGTGGTGTTCTACAAGAAGATCAAGGACATCATCATGACCGATACCTACACCAGGAGCATCAAGGACCTGGCCGGTAATCCGCAGGAGTTTGTCATCACCGGGCCGGCCAACGCGGCCAAGCTGTGGGAGGGCGGTATTGAAATCGCCGGCCAGACCTACCTGGATAAAATTCCGGGGCTGGCCGGGATACCCGACTGGGCGAAGGGCTTCGGCATCTCCGCCAACTGGACCTACCTGGACGGCAAGCAGGACCTGTACCACCCGTACACGTCGCCTTACTGCCCCAAGAACGGCAGCAGCGACAGCCTGACCAATCTCTACGGTTGCGACACCAACGGCCTGCCCTTCAAGGACCTGCCGGTGGTCAACCTGTCCAAGCATGCCTTCAACCTGGGGCTGATGTACGACCGCGGGCCGGTGTCGGCACGGTTGGCGTATAGCTGGCGCTCCCGCACCTTGTTGGCGACCAATGCGTTCGGCGCCGGCGGCAGCGACGCCGTCAGCGCCGATCCGGCCCGCCTCGTCAACGGGGTCGCGCCGACGGACGTGGGTTGGGGACTGCCGGTCTGGCAAGAGGCTGTGGGACAGTGGGACGCCAGTCTCAACTACAACTTCACCGACAAGCTGTGGGCCAGCGCCAGCGTCAGCAACCTGACGCAGACGGTGACCAGGCAGACCAACCAGCAATTCATCGGCAACACGGGGCGTTCGTGGTTCGATCCGGGCCGCAGCTTCAAGGTGGCGATGGGTTACCACTTCTGACCGGGGAAAATTGCTATCATCGCGGGTGTCGGGCCCAGGCCCCCACTCGCGAAGGATAGTCATGGACGCCAGCCAGTTCAACCCGGAATACTTCAACAGCTTCGGCAAGGGCAGCTTGCCGGATCATCTGGGGATCGTCGTCACCGGCGTGCGCGAGGGCGAGATCGTGGCCGAGTTCGCCGTCACGCCGCAGCACCTGGCGCCGAACGGCTACCTGCACGCCGGCAGCGTGGTGACGCTGGCCGACACCGCCTGCGGCTACGCCTGCTTCTCGCATTTGCCGGAGGGCGGGCAGAGTTTCACCACCATCGAACTGAAATCCAACCATCTGGGCACGGCGCGCGACGGCGTCGTGGTGGCGACCGCGAAGGCGGTGCACCTGGGGCGCACCACGCAGGTGTGGGACGCCATCGTCAGCAACAAGGAGACCGGCAAGACCATCGCCCTGTTCCGCTGCACGCAGATGATCTTGTTCCCGAAGCAGGGGTGACGGCATGCGCTCCCTTTCCAGGATAGCCGGGCTGGGCTTGTTGCTGGCGTCGTCGCTGGCGGCCGCGCAAACGCCCTACACCGACGACACCACCTACGCCGGCCTCGGCGGCAAGGATGGCATCAAGCGCATTGTCGACACCTTCATCCCGCTGGTGCTGGCCGACGCGCGCATCAAGGCGACCTTCGACGACTTCGACATGGTGCAGTTGAATGCGCGGCTGCGCGAGCAGTTCTGCGAATTCGCCGGCGGGCCGTGCCGCTACACCGGCCAGCACCGCGACCGGACCATGGATGGCGTCGGCACCGTGCGCGACATGGCGACCGTGCATCAGGACTTGAAGATCACCGATGCCATGTTCAACGCGCTGACCGAGGATTTGCAGATCGCGATGGAACGCAACCAGGTGCCCAATCGCGTGGCCAACAAGCTGATCGCCAAGCTGGCGCCGATGCGGCGCGACATCGTCACCGAGCGGGCCGCGCAGGGCCGGCCGGATATGGGCAAGTTCCTCGCCACCGGCGGCGTCAGCCAGGTCGAGGGCGCGGGTGGTGGCGGCATCTCGCCGTGGGCGCTGATCGGCGGCTACGGCACGCGCGACAGCTGGGGCGCGAATGCGCACTATACCCACCTCGCCACCCAGGACTACAAGCTCGACAGCTACGGCGTGGCGGTGGGCATCGCCGACCGGCTGGAGCTGACCCTGGCTAAGCAGCGCTTCCAGGGCAGCCTGGCGCCGCTGAACCTGCTCGACATCCGGCAGGACATCGTCGGCGTGAAAGTGAGGGTGGCGGGCGACGCGGTGTACGGGCAGGACAGCCCGATGCCGCAGGTGGCGATCGGCATGCTCTACAAGCGCAACCGGGGTGTGGACGGACTGGGTGCGCTGGGCGTGAGCAATGTGAAGCAACTGGGCGCGAAGGATGACCACGGCTACGACTACTACGTGGCGGCCACCAAGATCCTGTTCGAGCAGAGCCTGCTACTGAACGGCACATTGCGCGCGACCCGCGCCAATCAGATGGGCTTGTTGGGCTTCGGCGGCGACAAGGGCGACAGCCTGCGGCTGATGCCGGAGGTGTCGGCGGCCTACCTGGTCAACCGCAAGCTGGCGCTGGGCGCCGAATACCGCCGCAAGCCGCACAACCTGGGCGTGGACAACGAGAAGGCGTATTACGACGTGTTCGTGGCCTGGTTCCCGAGCAAAAATTTCTCGCTAACGGCCGCATATGCCGACCTGGGCGATATCACCATCTTTAATCCGAAGCGGCAGCGCGGCCTGTACCTGTCGGCGCAGGCGGGATTCTGACGGGTCAGCCGTGCAGCGATTCTTCCAGCAGCTTGTGCAGCGCCGGGAAATCCGGCTCGCCCAGGTAGCGCTTGAGGATCTTGCCGTCCTTGCCGATGACGAAGGTGGTCGGCGTCATCGCGACGTTGCCGTAGGCCTTGGCGGCCGAGCCGTCCGTGTCGAGCGCGACCTTGAACGGCAGCTGGCGCGTTTCAGCGTAGTTCAGCACGTAGTTGGGCGGGTCGTAGCTCATCGCCACGGCCACGAACTCCAGCCCCTGCCCCTTGAACTTGTTGTAGGTGTCGACCATCTTCGGCATCTCGCCCACGCAGGTGGTGCACGAGGTGGCCCAGAAATTGACCATCACCACCTTGCCGCGCAGGCTCTCCGGCGAGATCTTGTCGCCCTTGATGCTCAGGAAGGTGACCTCGGGGGCGGCCTGGCGCTTGTTCAGCGACAGGTAGCCGCCAAAGCCGGCCGCGGCGATGACCACGGCGGCCAGCACCGGCTTGATCCAGCCGGGGGAAGATTTCGTCTGCTGCATGATGGGCTCGGACTAAAAAGGTGATGGGGCCATTATAGACCCCATCCGGATTACGAGTTGCCGGCCGGCTTGGCTGGCTGCAGGCTCTGCCATTCTTCCTCGGTGATGTATTCGAACACCTTGACCACCTTGTACACGCCGCTCACGCCGCGCGCCACGTCGGCGCCGATCTGGCCTTCGCGCTGGGTCACGCGGCCCTGCAGGTAGACCACGCCGCGCTCGGTCACCACCTGGTAGGAGTTGGCCGAGATATCCTTCTTGTCGACCAGGCTGGCCTTGACCTTGGTGGTGATCAGCGCGTCGTTCGAGCGCGAGGTGTAGCTGGACGGCCCGGCGATCTCCAGCTCGTTGATCACCGAGACCACGCCCTCGATGCCGCGCAGCTCGCGCTCGGCGGTGGCCTTCATGGCCTCGTCACGCACCTCGCCGGTCAGCAGCGCCCGGCGGTTGAAACTGTTGATGTTGATGTGACCCGCATCGCCGACGACGTTGTTGAGCTTGATGCCGCCCTTGACTTCGATCGCCCGGTCTTCCGTCTGCGCACCCAGGGTGCGGCGGTCGGTTGCGGCCAGCGTCCCGGAAATGGCGCCGCCCGCGACCAGCGCGACACAGCCCGACAGCGAGGCCAGCATGGCGCCACACAGCACGCTCATGGCCAGCGGCCGCTGTACTTTTTTCCAGATTACGCCGGGATTAGTCATTCACATCTCCTCCGAATAGCGCGACGTCGATGCCGTCGCAAATGCAATGTATGGTCACCAGATGCACTTCCTGGATGCGGGCGGTGCGGTCGGCCGGCACGCAGATGTGGACGTCGGCGTCGGTCAGCATCTTGCCGATGGCGCCGCCGCCCTTGCCGGTCATCGCCACCACGCGCATTTCGCGCTCCAGCGCGGCCTCGATCGCGGCCATCACGTTGGCCGAGTTGCCCGAGGTCGAGAACGCCAGCAGGATGTCGCCGGCCTGGCCGAACGCCTGCACCTGCTTGGAGAAGATCTCGCGGTAGCTGTAGTCGTTGGCCACCGCCGTCAGGATCGACGTGTCGGTGGTCAGCGCCATGGCCGGCAGCGGGAAGCGTTCGCGCTCGAAGCGCCCCACCAGCTCGGCCGCGAAGTGCTGGGCGTCGGCGGCCGAACCGCCGTTGCCGCACACCAGAATCTTGTTGCCGTTGGACAACGCCGAGAACATCAGCTCGATCGCTTGCGCGATGTGCGGAGCGAGGACGGTGGCGGACTGGATTTTGAGTTCGGCACTTTCGTGGAAGTGCGAGAGTATGCGTTGATTATTCATAGTGTGCTGATTATAGTGCAGCCGCACAACGAGCCGGACAAGCGCTGTTAAAAATGCTTACATTTCCAGCGTGTTTTGTATCCATGACAACTTTTCACCGTCGATGGCGACCAGGTCGAAGCGGCACGGCGGCAATTCGCGGTAGCGCAACAGGTAGAACTGCGCCGCGTGGATCAGCCGCCGCTGCTTGGCCGGGGTGACGCTGGCGGCCGCCCCGCCGTAGCGGCTGCCGGCTCGCCGCCGCACTTCCACAAACACCAGATGGGCGCCGTGCTGCATGATCAGGTCGATCTCGCCGGCCTTGCACAGGAAGTTGCGCTCGACCAGCACCAGCCCGGCCGCGCTCAGGTGGGCCAGCGCCCGGTCTTCGCCGAGCCGGCCCAGGCGCTGCTGTTCGGTCCGCGGCATGGCGGCCTCACGGCGTGACCGGGCGCGCCACGCCGTTCTGGTACACGGCCGGCTGCTCGGTGCGCTCGAAGCTGGCCGCGCCCTCGCCGAAGTCCACGTTCAGCCGGCCGGTCACGCCGTCCAGCTGGAAGCGCCCCACCGGATGGCGGCCGATCTCGCGCGCCACCCGGTAGGCGTCGATGCCCAGCGCGTACAGGCGCTCGATGTCGGCGCTGTTCGATTGCAGCGGATGCGGATACACCATCACGGCCGGATGGTCGCGCTGCAGCTGCCACGGCAGGTCCAGCAGGTGCACGCCGTCCAGCTCCTGGGTCGGGCTGTTGCTGCCGCTGCCGGGGTTCAGCGCCGAGGTGCCGTAGATCGGCAGGCCGCGCAGCGAGGGCCCCGGCGTGGAAACGGGCGGCGGCGGCAGCGCGTCGGCGGTGCTGAAGATGGGATTGGTCGGCTCGGTGCTGACGCCGTCGCTGAGGGCGCCGCGCAGCTGGCGGGTCTGGTCGGCGCTCATGGCCGAGAACAGCAGGCCGGGCGGATCGTCGCGCAGGCGGGCGCGCAGCTGCACCAGTTCCGGATCGCTGAGGTAGCCGTCCGGCGCGCCCAGCTCGATCGTTTTGGATGGCAGGCCGTGGCGCTCCCATTGCGCGGCGAAGGCGGCCGCCACGCGCCGCTGCCAGGGCGTGCTGGTGCTTAAGATCAGGGCGGTGCTGCCGGGCTGGTCGGCGGCGGCCCACTGCGCGGCCTGGCGCGCCTCCTCCTCGATCGACAGGCCCATGGCCAGCATCTGCGGCGGCAGCGGCGCGGCGCCCGGCATGCCGTGGCCGTCCGGGTAGTTCAGCGCGACGGTGGGCTTCTGCACCAGCGGACTGGCCGCGATGGCCGCCACGGCCGAGCGCGCCAGCGGGCCGACGATGATGTCGTCCTGCTGCTGGGCGCGGGCGTAGCTGGCCAGCACGTCCTGCGCCACGTCGCCGGTTTCGATCACGTCCACGGTGATGTTGTCGCGGTCGCGCTCCCACGCCGCCAGGAAGCCGGCCCGCACCGACGAGGCGGCCAGGCCCAGCGTCTCGGAACGCAGCGGCAGCAGCAGCGCCATGCGGATCGGCGCGGCGGACCCGGCTGCGGGAGCCTCGGCCATGCGCACCGGGCCCTGGTCGGGGGTGAC
>NZ_WWCX01000111.1:0-17738 GCF_009857655.1 Duganella vulcania | reverse complement strand
GCCGCAGCCGGTGCCGGCATGGCGGGGCGTGCGCGACGCCGGCAGCTTCGCGCCGGCCTGCATGCAGCAGGGCGTGTCGATGCCGGGCGAGACCCCGCCGGCCGTCAGCGAGGATTGCCTGTACCTCAATCTGTGGGCGCCGCCGCGCCGCGCCGGCCGGCGCCTGCCGGTCATCGTCTGGATCCACGGCGGCGGCTATGCCAACGGTTCGGCGTCGATGCCGCTGTATCACGGCGACCGCCTGGCCCGCAGGGGCGTGCTGGTGGTGACGATCGCCTACCGCCTTGGCGCGCTGGGCTTCCTGGCCCACCCGGCGCTGAGCGCCGAGTCGCCCCAGCACACATCGGGCAACTACGGCCTGATGGACCAGATCGCGGCGCTCGAATGGGTGCGGCGTAACATCGCGGCCTTCGGCGGCGACCCGCGCCGCGTCACCATCGCCGGACAGTCGGCCGGCGCGATGGCCGTCAGCGCGTTGCTGGTATCTCCGCGCGCGCAGGGCCTGTTCCAGCGCGCCATCGCGCAGAGCGGCGGCATCTTCGAGCCGCTGCAGCTGGCGCCCGGCTACCTGCTGGCCAACGCCGAACGCGATGGCGCCGGCTACATGGCGTCGCTCGGCGCCGACACCGTCGAGGCGATGCGCATGCTGCCTGCCGAACGCCTGATGGGCGCGGGGGCGGGCGCCGTCACCCATCCCGTGATCGAACCGCATGTGCTGCCGCTGTCGCCGTACGAGGCCTATGTGCAGGGTCGCTATCGCGATGTGCCTTTGCTGCTGGGCTCAAACGCCGAGGAGGCGCGGGCGCTGGTCGATGTGGCGGCGGTGCGCGCCGACACTTTCGAGGCCGGCATCGCGGCCAGTGTCGGCGCCTTGCCGCCGGCGCTGCTGGCGGCCTATCCGCACGCTACGGACGGCGAGGCGCGCGAGGGCCGCCTGGGGCTGGAGCGCGACCTGCGCTTTGGCTGGGACATGTGGGCCTGGGCGCGGCTGGCGCAGGCGGGCCGCGCCCCGGTGTACTACTACAGCTTTGCGCATCGCCCGCCGTTTCCGGCAGATTCGGTTTATGCCGGCTGGGGCGCCAGCCACTACGCCGAACTGTGGTACATGTTCGACCATCTGGGCCAGGCGCCTTGGGCCTGGCGCGGCGCCGACCGCCAACTGGCGGCGCGGATGTCGGGCTACTGGGCCAATTTCGCCGCGACGGGCGACCCTAACGGCCCTGGCTTGCCGCGCTGGCCGGCGTTCCGCGGCGCGGACGGCAAGGTCCAGCTGCTGGCCGATCCGGTCGCCACCGGCCCGGTGCCGGCGCTCGATCATCTGCGGGTATTCGACGCCGTGTATTCCGGCCTGCGCGGCAAGGCGTTTGGCTTGCCGTAGCGGGACGGCGGAAAAAACCGCTTGCAATCGTTCGGGGCGAGGACTACACTTCGTTTGTACCGTTCGGTACAAACTACATGAAAAGGTAATCAAAATGACACGTCCACCCCTCCCTCCGTTCACCCTTGAAACCGCGATCCTGAAGGTCCGCCTGGCCGAAGATGGCTGGAACACGCGCAATCCGGAAAAGGTCTCGCTGGCCTACACCGAGGACTGCCGCTGGCGCAACCGCGCCGAATTCGTCACCGGCCGCGCCGCCATCGTCGGCCTGCTGACCCGCAAATGGACGCGCGAACTCGAATACCGCCTGATCAAGGAATTGTGGGCGTATGAGGGCAACCGCATTGCAGTTCGCTTCGCCTACGAATACCATGACGACTCCGGCCAGTGGTATCGCGCCTACGGCAACGAGAACTGGGAATTCGCCGAAGACGGTTTGATGCGCCACCGCCTGGCCAGCATCAACGAAGCGCCGATCGCGGCGGCCGACCGCAAGTTCCACTGGGACCTGAACGGCCCGCGTCCGGCCGATCATCCGGGCTTGAGCGATTTCGGATTCTAAAAAAGAAAGCAGACATGGCAAGAACGATGGTTGAACGCGGCGATGTGATCCCGCTGCTGGCGGAAGTGTTCCGGACTTACGGCTTCGAAGGCGCGAGCCTGACCCGTATCTCCGAGGGCACCAGGCTGGGCAAGGGCAGCATCTATAACTTTTTCCCCGGCGGTAAAGACGAGATGGCGGACGCCGTGCTGGCCGAGATCGACGGCTGGTTTCGCGAGCAGGTGTTCCAGCCGCTGCGCTCGTCCAGTGACGCGGCGCAGGGGATAGAGCGGATGTTCGTCGCGGTCGGCCGTTACTTCGAGTCGGGCCGCAAGGTCTGCCTGGTGGGCGTGTTCGCGCTGGGACATGAGCGCGACCGCTTCACGCTCAAGGTGCAGGGCTACTTCGCCGAGTGGGTGGCCGCGCTGGCCGACGCGCTGGAACGCGCCGGCCATGACGCCGACACCGCGCAGGCGCTGGCCGAGGATACGGTCGGCGCCATCCAGGGCGCGCTGGTGCTGGCGCGCGCGGCCGGCGAGCCGGAGCTCTTCATGCGCGCGCTGGAGCGCCTGCGGCGGCGCCTGGCCTTGCCATCGCCATCGCCCTGACGTTGAACTGTCTGGCGCCCTGCCGGTCAAACCTGTTTTGGGCGGCCCGCCATGAACACGTCGCTGACTTCAGATATCCTGCTCAGGCAGATCTACCAGAACGTTCGCGACTTCGCGATCTTCACCGTCGACAGGCACGGCGCGGTCAACAGCTGGAATGTCGGCGCGGAGCTGATCTTCGGCTACACCGCCGCTGAGATTACCGGCCGAGGCATCGAGCGCATCTTCACCGAGGCGGACCGCGCGCAAAACGAGCACCTGCGCGAGATGGAGACCGCCGCCATTTGCGGCCGCGCGGCCGACTATCGCTGGCACCTGCGCAAGGACCACTCGCTGTTCTGGGCAGACGGCGTGCTGACGCCCATCCCGGACGAGCAGGGACAGTTGATCGGCTACCTGAAAATCCTGCGCGACATCACCGACCGCAAGCTGGCGCAGGACGAGATCAGCCGCCTGGCCACCATCGATGTGCTGACGGGCCTGGCCAACCGCGCCGCCTTCGACGCGCGCCGGGCGGAGATGGTGGCGCTGGCCGGCCGCACCGGCCAGCTGTTGCTGCTGCTGATGATAGACCTGGACCGGTTCAAGCAGGTCAACGATGTGCTGGGCCATCATGCGGGCGACCTGCTGCTGCGGCAGACCGCGCAGCGCCTGCGCGCGGCCAGCCGGGAAAGCGATTTCATCGCGCGGCTGGGCGGCGATGAATTCGGCCTGCTGCAGTTGCATGCGCCGACGCCGGCGGTCGGCGGCATGCTGGCGGAAAAGCTGCTGTCCGAACTGGCCCGGCCTTTCCTGATCGGCGAGCGCGAAGCGCGCATCAGCGCCAGCGTCGGCATCGCCGTGTGTCCGGACGACGCGGCCGAGCCGGACGAGCTGCTGAAACGGGCCGACCTGGCGCTGTACCACGCGAAGAATTCCGGCCGCAACTGCTACCACTACTACACGGCCGAGCTGGACGAGATCGCGCACCGCAAGAATTCCGACCACGGCGAACTGCGCTCCCTGATGCAGGCCAAGTCGTTCTGGCTGGCCTACCAGCCGATCATCGATTGCGCCAGCGGCCGCACCATCGCCATGGAGGCGCTGTTGCGCGTGCCCGGCAGGCTGGCGGCGCATTCGGTCGAGTACATCATCGAACTGGCGCAGGAAAGCGGCATGCTGCCCGATCTGGGCGCCTGGGTATTCCGGCAGGCCTGCGGGCAGTTGCGGCGCTGGCGGGAGGCCGGCCTGTCCGAGCTGCGCATCTGTATCAACACCTGCGCCAAGGAGCTGCTCGATCCGGCCTATCTGGACCGCACCGAGCGCGCGCTGCGGGACTGCCGCCTGGAGCCTTGCGCGGTGGAGGTCGAGCTGACGGAACGCGATGCGATCGAGCTGGAACGCAGCGGCAGCAACGTCATCAAGCGCCTGCGGCAGCGTGGCTTTCTGCTGTCGCTCGACGATTTCGGCACCGGCTATTCGTCGCTCAGCTACCTGCGCGCGCTGCCGGTGACGACCATCAAGCTGGATAAGAGTTTTCTGCGCGGCGTGCCGGACAACGACGACGCCAACGCGGTGGCCCGTTCCGTCATCGAGCTGGCGCACAACCTGCGCCTGGACGTGATCGCCGAAGGTGTGGAAAGCCAGGAGCAGGCGCGTTTTCTGGAGGCGCTGGGATGCGGCGCGCTGCAGGGGCATCTGTATTCCGTCGCGCTGCCGGCCGACGGCGCCACCGCGTGGCTGCGGACCCACTAGCGCGGGGCCGCGCTCAGACCAAGCCGATGTCGCGGCCCTTGGTGCCGAAGATGTGTTCCACCTGTCCCGCATTGAGGCCGTACATGCGCGCCAGCAGGGCGCCGAACATTGCGCGGTATTCGTTGAGCACCGGGTAGTCGCGGTTCTGGAACAGCGTGGCCTGCTCCACGCGTAGTTGCTCGCCGCGCACCTTGCCGCCCCGGACGCCGCCGCCCAGCACCCAGTACACCGAGCCATGTCCATGGTCGGTGCCGCGGTTGCCGTTCTCGCGGAAGGTGCGTCCGAACTCGCTGACCACGATCACCACCGTGTCCTTCCAGTCCGGCCCCATCTCCTGCGCGAAGCCGGCCAGGCCGCGTCCCAGTTCGTCCAGCCGGCCGGCCAGGTAGCCGGTGGCGCCGCCCTGGCCGACGTGGGTGTCCCAGCCGCCGACGTCGACGAAGCCGATGTTATATTTGTCCTTCATCAGCTTGGCGATGCGGCGCGCCTCCAGCTCGAAGCCCTTGGCGGTGATGGCGTTGCGGTTGGCCGCGTCCATCTCGCCGATCATTTCCTTCATCACGTCCTCGCGCACCGCGAAGCCGTCGCGCACCGGCTGCGACAGCGGCGTGCCGTCGTACATGGCGGCGATCAGCTTGGCCTGGCGCGCATCGACCGAGGGCTTGGCGATGGAGCGCAGCGCCATGTTCGGCAGCTGCACGCCGCCCTGCATGATCAGGGGAAGCTGGTCGGTGAAGGAGATGGCGCTGGCCCGGTCGGCGCTCAGCGTCTGCGCCAGCCGGTTGAGGAAGCCGGAGCGGTAGTCGCGCGTGCGGTCCAGCGCTTGTCCGAGCTCGATGCTGTCCTGGGTTTCGAAGTGGCTGCGCGAGATGTCCTCGGTGCCGGCGAACGGCACGAACGCCGCCTGGCCGGCCGTGAACAGCGGGTAGATGCTGTCGCGCAGGGCCGGATGCAGGCCCCAGTCGCTGTCGATGGGCAGGGCGGAATTGAGTTCGGCGCTGGGCTTGGGCACGGCGATGTTGGGGCGCGCCTGGTAGTAGAACTGGCTGGAGATCGGCACCAGCAGGCTGGCGGCGTCGTAACCGCCGCGCATGAAGACGAACAGCAGCCGGGATTTGCCGGCCGGTGCGGCCCACAGATTGCCCGCCATCGCGGGCAGCGCCAGCGCGGACAGGGATTTGAGCAGGGTGCGGCGTTGCATGGTGCGGTTCCTTAACGGTGCATCAGTTCCGGCGACGACAATAGGAATGTGTTCCATTCCTGCGGCGAGGTGGCCTGGTCCAGCACCTGGCGGGTGGCGGGGCTGATGGTCTTTTGCAGCGACTGGTAGTACAGCGCGTTGGCCAGTTGCGGGAAGGCGGCGCGTTCCTGCGCCTGCGGGCCGTCGGTCTTGAACAGGCCAGCGTTGCCCGAGCCGATGGCCTTGGCGATCTCGAAGCGGGTGGTCATCTGGCCCGGGCTGGCCCAGCCGGATTGCGTGAGCTGGTAGCCGTCCGGCGTCTGGCGGCCGTAAAGCGGCTCGGCCATGCGGTTAAGCCAGTACAGCATCGGGCCGGTGTTGAGCACCACCTTGTCGTCGTAGGCCAGGCGCACGGCGGACACCACGTAATGCGCCGGGTCCTTGAATTTTCGGCCCAGCGACTGCGCGAATTCGGCCGACGTGAACATGGTGCGCAGCACGGCGGCGATGTCGCCGTCGGTGGACTGGAAGGTGGCCGCCATGCGTTCCACCAGCGCCGGCGGCGCTTCGTCGGCGACGAAGTAGAGCGCCAGCTTGCGGCTGATGAAATGCGCGGTGGCCGGATGGCGGCACAGGCGGTCGAGCGCCTCGTCCACTTCGGCCAGGCCGCGTCCCTTGACGGCCTGGCCGAGGAATTCCTTGTTGCCGTAGTCGTGGCGGTTCGGGTTGAATTCAAACAGCCCTTGCCGCACATACTGCGCTTGCAGTTCCTTCTTCACGCCCGGCGTATTGGTGCCCATGTTGACGCCGACCCCGGTGAGGATGCGCGCCAGTTCCTGCACGTCGCGCTGGCTGTAGCCGCCGTCCACGCCCAGCGTGTGCAGCTCCATCAGCTCGCGCGCGTAGTTCTCGTTGATATGGCCGGCGGCGTTCTGCTCGTTATCCAGGTAGCGGATCATGGCCGGATGGCGCAGCGTGGCGGACAGCAGGTCGCGGAACTTGCCCAGCGCGTGGGCGCGCACCGCGTTGTCCTCGTAGTCGCCGACCAGCACGCGCAGGTTGCTCTTGCCTTGGTGGACGTTGAAGTGGTTCATCCAGAACCACGTCATCTGCTCCTGCAGCTGGTTGGGCGAGTACAGGTCGCGCAGCAGCGAACGCGTGGCCGCCTCCTTGGCGATGCGGTTCAACTCCTGCTGGTAGGCCTGCTGCGCGGCTTTCTTCTGGTCGTCGTCGGCTATTTTGTCGGCGTCCTTGCGCTGCTGGTCCAGGTCCTGGTTCAGCTGCGGCAGCGGCTTGCGGGTGATGGTCATGGCGTCGATCTGCGCCTGTGCGGCTGCGGGCAGGCGCGCGGCGCCGGGATGCAGCTGTTGTTCCAGCCAGGCGTCGTAGCCGACTTTTTCGGCCTGCTGGTAGGTGCCCAGGTTGACGCCCCAGCTGACGCGGTTCAGCGCTCCGCTGAGCTGCTCGGGCTTGACGGCGGACGGACCGGCGCCGCCACCGGTCGCGGCGCAACCGGCCAGCATCAGCGCGCCGCAGGCGGTCAGGGAAAATGATAGAGGTCTCATGAAGCTGAGTATAGTTCGCGAACGGGGCCGGGCGGCGCGCCTAACAAAATGTTACAAACTGTATAATGCAGAGACATTAACATGATCCTTTTATCATCCTGAACGGACATCCATGAATCGCAAACAGTTGTTGGCCGCGTTGGCCTTGGCCGCCAGCGCAAGCTGCCACGCGGCGGTCACGCTGCAAGTCACCACGTCCGTGCATTTCGAACCGACCAAGTCCGCCACCAATCTGCCGCCGGACAGCAAGACCACGGCCTTCGTCACGCTGGCTGACGATTACATCGCGGCCAAATCCGGCAACGCGACGACAATCTACGATTTCAAGAACCGCCGCCGCGTGGTGCTGGACGACGCGAACAAAACCTATGTCGACTACTCGCTGTACGACACCCTCGGCTTCCGGGTCTTCGAGATGCGCAGCCGCATCGGCATGAACGCCGCGCTGGCCAAGGCAGCGATCCCCGATTTCAAGCCGCCCCGCAAGGTGGACCTGGAGCAGGAACTGACGCTGGCCGAGGACAGCGCCAGCGTCATCGACGTCTCCACCAGCGGCGACACGCTGCGCTTCACCAGCGAAGGCATTCCATTGGCGGCATGGAGCAAGCATGGCGCCCAACCCGGCGCGCGCGATGTGGCCCACTTCGCGCAGCTGCTGCGCTACGTGCAATCCATTCATCCGCAAGTACTGGCCAGGCTGGCCGAGGGCGGCGTGATTCCAGACAGCCTGACCTTCACCACCAATACCGCACTCGCCCCCGTGACGGTCCGCATGGATGTGGAAAAAGTGCAGGGCGCATCGCCGCCGGCCTTTACGCTGCAAGGCTACGCACCGCGCCAGGCCACGCCGGCGCAGGGCGCGCTGGAGGCGCTGGTCGACCGCATGGCGGCGCAGACACCGAAACAGCTGGACGCCTTGCGCGCCGCGCATCCCTGCGACACCGAGGCCGCCTACCGCGAAGACCAGCTGCTCGACACGATGCTCGGCCGCGTCGAGTGCACGCTTTCTACCGGCGCGCCGATGCTGACCTTCACGCCGGCGCAGCTGGAACAGGTACGCGCCAGCGTTCCGGTCAGCCTGGCTTTCGGCGCCACCCAGACCACCAAGCAGGAAGAATTTGAGGCGTCGGTGAAGACCTTGTCCGGCCTGCGCAGCCAGGCGCCGCGCAAGGCTTATGTATTGAAGCTCTTTGAAGCGAACAACCGCGCCAGGCTGGGGCAGTTCAACGAATCCAGCCAGTTGTTTGCCGATGTGCTGGAGGCCAATCCGGTGCTGGGCGGCGCCTGGAAGGACATGGGCGACCTGATGATCATGCGCTTCGATATGCCGGCGGCGTGGCGTAGTTGGGACGTCGGCCGCCGCATCGCGCCGACGCTGCCGAATTTTGCCTACGTCAACCAGCTGGAGAGCGAAATGGCCAAGCGCCATCCCGAGTATTTGATATATTGAGGAGAACAACAACCAGCCGAGCCAAGGCCCGCTGCGCGCTGGGCTTCTGGAAGGGGGAGCTGTTGATGGCCGATGAGGCCAACCGCGAGGAGATGGGGCAGTTCGGCCGCAGGATCGCCGAAGGCAAGGCGCGCAACTGGAAGTACGAGAAGTGCTAGTCCGGTGTTAGCTTGGCAAACTGGAGAAGGGATGAGGCAGATAGGGAGGTAATGCGGCGTTCAGCGGGGTTTGGGCTGATCGCAGGGCGCATTTAGGGCGCCGGATACCGCATGCCGGCGCCTGGCATGGCATGAGCAGCTAGGCTGTTCAGTGCATGGACGCGGTCGACAGATCCTTCAATTCCCGTATGCTGATATCTGACTTCTCATGCATACGCAGCAAAATGGTGGCGCCAACTGCTAACTTCCGGTGCCGAATCTTGCTGATGATGGGCGGTTGTACCTCTAGGACTCTGCAAAGTTCCGCATCGTTTTTAAGGTTCATCTTTTCGATCAAAGTGTCAAGAAGCTTGTTCGGAACAAAACTGGAAGGTTCCAGTGCCCGAGCGCGATTCATGGCTTCGATCAGTTCCAGCTTTTTTTGCCGTACGTTCATGATTGCTCCTCCTTTGCTCAAAACGTGAAAAGAAAATTACGTTTCCCGGCAAGGCTAGCGTCCACACTTATTTGGTCTGAATGTGGTACGCAACTCAACATTCTTGATAACCATGCAAGTTGAGTTCAATAATACTACGTGGGAGCAAGGATACGCTTGTTTGATAAAAAAATTATCTTGTTTATTGCTTAAACGTGTTGACGTTTGTTGTTTCTTGTATCCCTGTTTTTGAAAGTTGTAGGACTTTGTCTGTCATTTCGGCCGCGTGCTGCGAATGCGTGACCATGATCGCGCACGCACCGGTGGCTTTGATTTCCCGCCGCAGCAAGGTCAGGATGCTGTGGGCGGTATCGGGATCGAGGTTGCCGGTCGGTTCGTCGGCCAGCACCAGGGCGGGGCGGTGCACCAGCGCGCGGGCGATGGCCACCCGCTGCATCTCGCCGCCGGACAGTTGATGCGGGAAGTCTGCGCCACGCCCGCCCAGGCCCACGGCCTCCAGCATTTCCGCCGCGCGTTCCGTCGGCAGGCCGTTCAGCAGCAGCGGCAGGGCCACGTTCTGCAGCAGCGTCAAATGCGGCAGCACGTGGAAAGCCTGGAAGATGAAGCCCATGCGCGCGCGCCGCAGCCTGGTGGCGGCGTCGTCGTCCAGGCCGGACATCGGCACGCCGTCGACGATGATGGGCGAGTCGCCCGGCGCGGCGTCGGGCGTATCGAGGCCGGCGATGAGGTTCAGCAGCGTCGATTTGCCGACGCCCGAGTCGCCCATGATGGAGACGAATTCGCCGGCCTTGAAGTTCCACGACAGGTTGGACAGCACCGGACGGCCGCTGGCATAGGATTTGGACAGGTTGCGCAGTTCGAGCATGAAGGCCTTGGCGAAGATTAGCGGGTGAGGAAGCGGCGCAGCGCGAAGCTGATGCCATCGACCAGCGCGACCAGCAGCAGCATGGCGATGATGACGGTGGCGGCCTTCTGCATCTGGAACAGCGACAGGTGGTACTTGAGCATCTGCCCAAGGCCGCCGGCGCCGACCACGCCCAGGATGGCGGCGGCGCGGATGTTGTTCTCCCAGCGGTACAGCGTGTAGGACAGCATCTGCGGCAGCGTTTGCGGCAGCGTGGCGTAGAAGAAGGCCGTGGCGGCGGTGGCGCCGTTGGTGCGCAGGCTTTGTTCCGGCAGCGGCGCGGCGTTCTCCAGCGAGTCGGCGAACAGGCGTCCCAGCACGCCGGCGGTGTGCGCGCCCAGCGCCAGCGTGCCGCCGAACGGCCCAAGGCCGCAGGCGATCAGCAGGATCGAGGCCCACACCAGTTCCGGAATGGAGCGCAGCACATTGAGCAGGCCGCGCATCAGCGAGCGCGCCACGTGGCCGAAGCGGCCGGACGCGGACAGCGAGAACGCCAGGCCGGCCATCACCGCCAGCAGCGTGCCAAGCGCGGACATGGCCATCGTCTCCAGCGCGGCCCAGCCGGTTTTGGCCAGGAAGGGCGCGGACAGGTCGGGCGGCGCGAAGCCGGCCAGCAGCTCCAGCGAGCTGTTGACCGCTTCCAGCGTGAAGAACTCGCGCCACTTCAATGGCAGCGAGGCGAAGCTGGCCACCACCAGCAGCACCAGCATGGCCAGCATGGCCAGCACGGTCCAGTCGCGGCGCGGCGGCTTGGGCATGGTGTGGTTCATCCGAGGCGCCTCCGCAGGACTTTGGAGAACTGGTCGGCCAGCGCCACCAGCAGCACGAACACCAGCAGCATGGAGGACACTTCGGCGCCGGCCAGCATCTTCATCGATTCGTCCATGCGCTGACCGAGGCCGCCGGCGCCGACAAAGCCCATCACCACCGAGCCGCGCACCGCGCATTCCCAGCGGTAGAAGGTGTAGGACATCAGTTCCGACGCGGCCTCCGGCAGCGCGCCATACATCAGCGCTGCCAGTCGCCCGCTGCCGTTGGCCAGCAGCGTGTCGCTGGCGTGGGAGTCGGACGATTCGAGGATCTCGGCGTACACCTTGCCCAGCATGCCGCAGTAGGTGAGGGCGATGGCCAGCACGCCGGCGGTCGGCCCCAGGCCGATGATGCGCACGAACAGCAGCGCCCATACCAGTTCCGGCACGCTGCGCAGCACCACCAGCGTCCAGCGCACCGACTGGCGCACCAGCATGGCCAGGGGGCGCATGCGGCCCGTGCCCAGGCGCGAGATCGACAGCTGTTCGTTGACGATCAGCGTGGCGGGAATGGCGCCCAGCAGCGCCAGGGCCAAGCCGGAGGTGGCGATGGCGACGGTCAGCCAGGTCTGCTCCAGCAGCATGGCGAGGAATTCGGAACTGTGCACGGGCACCAGGAAGTCGGCCAGGAAGCGGCCGGTGGCGGTGAGGCTTTGCCAGTCGAACAGTATCCACGGCTTGAATTCGGTGACCACCAGCGCCGGCCACAGGACCAGCAGGCAGATGGCGGTGGCGGCCACGCGGCCGCGCCAGGCCGGATCCGGATGGGAGGACAACGTCGCCATCACAGGCAGGCGCCGACGCCGAGCTTGACCGCCATCGCCTCGTGGTCCAGCGGTTTGGCGCTGGCGGCGGGTTGTTCGCCTTGATACAGCGCGGCGATCATGTCGGGCGTGACCTGGGCGCGCGGCAGGTCGAATTCGATGCGGCCGTCGCGCAGGCCGACGATGCGCGGGAAGTGGCTCAGCGCCAGGTCGACCTGGTGCAGGCTGCAGATCAGGGTGGCGTTGCGGGCCCTGGCCTCGTCGCGCAGGGTGGACAGCGTCAGCTCGGACAGCACCGGGTCGAGCGCGGACAGCGGCTCGTCCACCAGCAGCGCCTTGGCCGGCGACAGCAGCAGCCGCGCCAGGCCGCAGCGCTGGCGCTCGCCGCCGGACAGGCGGTCGACGCGGGAATACAGTTTGTCGCCCAGGTTAAAGCGCGACAGCGCCTGCCAGGCCGCTTCGGGGTCGGCAGGCTTGAACAGCGAGACCAGGGCGCGCCACAAGCTCCATTGCGGCAGGCGCGCGGCCAGCACCGCCGTCACCACGCGCTGGCGCGGCGGCAGCGGCGGCGTTTGCGGCGCCAGGAACAGCTGCGCGCGCAGACGATGGCGCTCCGCGTGGCCCAGCGCCCACGGATCGACACCGAAGGCCTGGAAGCTGCCATCGGCCGGCTGGTGGGCGCAGGCCAGCGTCGCCAGCAAGGTGGTCTTGCCGGCGCCGGATGGGCCGATCAGGGCCAGTTGCTCGCCCTGTTCGATCGTCAAGGAGATCGCATGCAGCGCGGAGGCCTGCGATGCACCAATGTGGCGCACCGTCAGGTTCCGCAGGTCGTAAGTGGACATCGATTACTTCTTCAGCAGGCCCGCGTTTTGTGCGGCGGCTTCGATCGCGGTGTAGTTCTCGGCCTTGGTCGGGATGAACTTGGAGGCGCGCTGCAGGTCCATGATGGCCTTGTCCTGTGGGTTCTTGGCGTCCAGCGCCAGGAAGGCGTCGGTCAGCTTCTTCTTCAGGTCCGCATTCATGTCGGTGCGCACGCTCCAGTTGTAGTCGTAGTAGCCGGGCGTGGTGTAGAACACGCGGACCACGGCCGGATCGACCTTCTTCTCGGCGACCATTTTTTCCCACACCGAGATGTTCAGCGCGCCGGCATCGACCTTGCCGCCCGCGACAGCGGCCACGGTGGCGTCATGCGCGCCGGAGAAGGCGATGCGTTTCAGGTCGGTGTCCGGATTGATCTTCGCGGCCAGCAGGTAGGAGCGCGGCATCAGGTGGCCCGAGGTCGAGGACTCCGAACCAAAGCTCAGCGTGTGGCCCTTCAGGTCTTCCAGCTTGTGGATGTCCTTGTTGGTGGTGATGAAGACGGAGCGGAATTTTTCATCTTCGGCGCGCTGCACCAGTGGCGTGATCTGGTTCTTGCTGCGGTCCTTGGCCTGCACGAAGGTGAAGCCGCCAAACCAGACCATGTCGACCTTCTTGTTGATCAGCGCTTCGACCGAGGCGGCGTAGTCGGTGACGGGGGTGAACTCGACCTTCATGCCGATTTTCTTTTCCAGGTACTCGCCCAGCGGCTTGAATTTGCGCTGCAATTCGGTTGGCGCCTCGTCCGGGATGGCGGACACGCGGAACACGTGGTCGGCCGACTGGGCCTGGGAGTGGGCGGCTGCCAGCATCAGGCCGGCGGCGAACAGGGATTTGATGGTGCGCATGGCGGAAAATTTCATGATCGGGAGCCCTTTTTTTGTAAGATTTATATGTCGATTTCGACGAATGTGAAAGACCGCACGGTTTTATCGGCCCGGCACTGCAAAATGGATATTCGGCTATCATAACAAAAATGTTATCCGCAGCAGGGATGACCATCTTTTAAAGGCAGAGCATATATGCAGATGTCCCGCTCTTCGGCGATCCGTGTTGTTTCGCCCGACGACAGCAACACGCCTGCGCCGCAGCAGCGGCAGCACGCGCATGGCAGCGCGGAGGTGGTCGCGGAAATCAGCGCCGGCCTGCTGGCCGCCCGCCCGCACATCTCGCCCAAGTTCCTGTACGACGGCCTGGGCTCCAAGCTGTTCGAGGCCATTTGCGAGCTTCCCGAATATTATCCGACCCGCACCGAGGCCGCCATCTTCGCCCGGCATGGCGCGGACATGGCGCGCGCCATCGGCGCCGGCGCCGTGCTGATCGACCTTGGCGCAGGTAACTGCGCCAAGGCCGCCAGCCTGTTCCCGCTGCTGCAGCCGGCGCAGTATGTGCCGGTCGATATCTCGCGCGACTTCCTCACCGAGGCGGTCAGCCGTCTGCAGCAGCGCTTCCCGGAGATCGAGATGACCGCACTGGGGCTGGACTTTTCCAATGGCTTCGCGCTGCCGGACAGCGTGCGGCATGGCCGCCGGCTGTTCTTCTATCCCGGTTCGTCGATCGGCAATTTCTCGCCGGAGCAGGCGGTGAGCTTCCTGCGTGGCCTGCGCGACAACGCGGGCGCCGATGGCGGCCTGCTGATCGGCGTGGATTTGATCAAGGACAGCGCCGTGCTGGACGCGGCCTATGACGATGCGCTGGGCGTCACGGCGGCCTTCAACCTGAATATGCTGCGCCACCTGAATCACCTGGCCGGTGCCGACTTCGATGTCGGCCAGTGGCAGCACCGGGCTTTCTTCAATGAGGAAGGCAGCCGCATCGAGATGCACCTGGAGGCGCGCGCCGCGCTGACCGTGCGCTGGAACGGCGGCGAGCGCCAATTCGCGCGCGGCGAGCGCATTCACACCGAGGACAGCTACAAGTACACGCGGCAGTCCTTCGTTGGCCTGCTGGAGCGGGCCGGCTTTTCGTCGGCCCAGGTCTGGACCGATCCATCGAACTGGTTCGCCGTCATCCACGCCCAAGTCACTCCTTCCTGAAAGCCGATCACGCCCATGGACATGCGCCCACCGAAACTGGACCTTACCGCCCGCTATGACAAGGTGCGCCGCCGTTCGCTGGCGCTGGCCGAGCCGCTGACCGACGAGGATTGCGGCGCGCAGTCGATGCCGGATGCGAGTCCCATCAAGTGGCACCTGGCGCACACCACCTGGTTCTTCGAGACCTTCATCCTCGAACGCATGGAGGCCGACTTCGCGCCGTTCCATCCGGCGTTCCGGGTGCTGTTCAACTCCTACTACAACGGCATCGGCGAGAAGCATCCGCGCGCGCAGCGCGGCTTGCTGACGCGGCCCGCGATGGTGCAGGTGCGCGCCTACCGCGCCGATGTCGACGCCCGCATCGGCCGGCTGCTGGCCGCCGATCTCGATGCCGAGCGGCGCGCCCAGTTGACGATGCTGGTCACGCTGGGACTGGAACACGAGCAGCAGCACCAGGAGCTGATGCTCACCGACGTGAAGCACCTGCTGGCGCAAAGCGCGCTGCTGCCCGAGTACATGGACGTGCCGCTGGCGCGCGCCAAGGCGGCGCCGCCGATGGCGTGGCTGCCGTTCGAAGGCGGCCTGACCGACATCGGCCACCAGGGCGACGGCTTCTGCTTCGACAACGAGCTGCCGCGCCACAAGCAGTACGTGGCGCCGTTCGAGCTGGCGTCGCGGCTGGTGACGAACGGCGAGTACCTGGAATTCATCGCCGCCGGCGGCTACTTCAATGCCGCCTTGTGGCTGGCCGAGGGCTGGGACTGGGTGCGTAGCCAGAACCTGAATTGCCCGATGTACTGGCATCAGGACGACAAGGGGCAGTGGCAGGAGTTCACGCTGCACGGCGCGCAGGCGCTGGACCTGTCGCGGCCCGCGACGCATTTGTCGCTGTATGAAGCGGATGCTTACGCACATTGGGCCGGCGCCCGTTTGCCGACCGAGGCGGAATGGGAGTACGCCGCTGCGCGGGCGGTGGTGGAAACCGGTACGCTGCATCCGGCCGGCGCCGCCGATGCGGACGGGTTATTGCAGATGTTCGGCCACTGCTGGCAGTGGACCAGCAGCAGCTACGCTCCCTATCCCGGCTACCAGTGCGCGCCCGGTGCGCTGGGCGAGTACAACGGCAAATTCATGCTGAACCAGTACGTGCTGCGCGGCTCGTCCTGCGCCACGCCGGACGGCCACGCGCGCGCCAGCTATCGCAATTTCTTCCCGGCCGGCGCCCGCTGGCAGTTCACGGGCATCCGGCTGGCGCGCCTGGCGCCGTAAGGCTTACAGCGCCTTCATGAAGGCCGCCAGGTCGGCCGCCTCCTGCGCGGTGAAGCCGATGGCGAAACGCTTGTCGTAGAAGGTCACGATGTCCTCGATCGTGTGCACAGAGCCGTTGTGGAAGTAGGGCGAGCGCGATTCGATGCCGCGCAGGCCGGGAACCTTGACGCGGCCGATGTCCTTCCATTTCCCCGTCTGCATGGCGGCACCAGGATCGGTGGTGGCCACCGTCTCGCCGGTGACGTTGTTGCGCAGCGTGTAGAGCGGCATGTCGGCCGTGCGGCGGGATCCGTCCGAGACGCCGGTGTTGAACATGCGGACGATCGAATGCGTGCCGGAGGCGGGCGTGTCGTGGCAGCTGGCGCAGGTGCCGCGCTGCAAAGGACGCCGCAACTCGTCGTTGAAGCCGGCCACGCCGGTGATGTTGAACGGCTTGTTGTTAAAGATTTGCTCGCCGCGCGCGATCGAGGCGCGGGCCAGGTTCTGCGGGCTTGGTGGCGCCGGTGGCGGTGGAGCGGGGCGGCCGCGCGCAGGTGGCGGTGGCGGCGCAGGACGATCCAGGTTGCGCCAGGCGCCGAAGATCGCCATCACATTGCGGTTGAACGGCGCGCCGGTCTGGTAGTCGCCGGATTCGAGGTCGTTGATGCCGAAGTAGAAGGCGGCGGACGCCAGCCGCGCAGGGCCGCCCAGCGCGCCGGCGTCGGTCAGGCTGCCGGCGTCGATGGAACTGACCTGGGTGGTGAACAGGGTCTTTTCGAAATCGACGATGGCGCGCTGCTCGGCGGCGGTCAGGTCCTGCGCGGCTTCGGCGTGGCCGCGCACGGCGTCGTTGGACTGATGCAGCAGGCCGGCATCGGCGGTGGCGAAGCACTGCGTTGGCCGTACGTCCTTCAGGCACAGGGCGGAGGCGGGATCGCCGGAGGTTTCGCGGCTGTCCCACATCACGCTGCTGGTGAATTTGAGATTGGTGGTGGGCAGCGGGCGGCGGAACAGCGACAGCTCCCTGGCGCTGGCGTAGTTGTACGGGTCGTCGGTTTTGACCAGCGTGAACTCGGCGCCGGAGGGCATCGGCAGGCCGACGCGTATCAGGCCCTTGGTCAGCAGCATGCTGTAGGCGACGCGCTTCTGGTCCAGCGTGGCGGTGGCGGCCAGCGGCGAGACGGCGCCGTCCACCAGGCGGAACACCGGATCGGTGCCGCCGCTGTTGGTGAAGCGTTCGGCCAGCTTGTCCGGGCCGATGCTCCAGCCGTTGTCCGGCTGGTGGCAAGTGGCGCAGGAGCGGCCGTTGCCGAAGGGTTTGAAGAAGGGATTGGCCGTGTCCACCGCGCCCGCGGTGCTGAAGGTGAGCGATGTGCCTTCGTCGTTGGCCACCGGGGCCAGCACCACGGGCGGTGCCACCGGCGCGGCCGCCGCCAGCACGGAGACGCCGGACTGCGTCGCAGGGGCGGTCGGTGCGGCGCTCTGCTGCACGCCCTCTGTCGCGGTGACTGTGTTGTTGGTCGCCGCCGGGTCGCTGCCGCCGCATGCGGCCAGCAGGGTTGCGACGATGGCCGGTGTCAGGTAAAGCGCGCGTTGATACATGGTGTTCTCCGTCTGGTGTGGTGACGGTGCGAGATTGCCGTGCAAATGTGTAGAAAAAATGAAGGCGGGCGGTGATGTCGCGTTTTTGCCAGTGCCTCATAATTTCTCCACATTTGGCGGTTATGATGGAGGCATGAAGCCAAGGAGCCAGCCATGCGGTTGACCATCGCCCGCAAGATCGCGCTGGCGGTGACCGCTATCGTCATCCTGTGCGTGGGCACGATGGCGTGGGTGGCCAGCAGTAACCTCAAGCGCGGCTTCGTCGCTTATCTCAACGAACTTCAGGTCCAGGACTTCGACCAGCTGCGCGAGCTGCTGGAGGACCGTTATCGCACCGAGGGCAATTTCGAATGGCTGCGCGGGCAGCCGCGCGCGCTCGGCGACGTGCTGGCGCGGATGACGCCGCGCAGCCAGGTGTTCGAGCCGGATGGCGACGCGCACCGTCCGCGCCACGGCCGCCGTCCACC
>NZ_WWCX01000110.1:0-17933 GCF_009857655.1 Duganella vulcania | reverse complement strand
GGCCAGCACCAGCACCGCCAGCACGCCCGGCGAGAGCGATGCCTGCAGCAGCCGCCGCAGCCGCGCCTGGGGGCCGGAGGACATCTACACCTCGGTGCCCGCGAACTGGCGGTAGCCGCGCGCGCGCAGGGCGCAGGCCGGGCAGGTGCCGCAGCCATAGCCCCAGTCGTGCAGCGCGCCGCGCTCGCCCAGGTAGCAGGTGTGGGTACCGTCGCGGATCAGGTCGACCAGCGCCTGGCCGCCCAGCTCCTGCGCCAGCTCCCAGGTCTGGCGCTTGTCGCGCCACATCAGCGGGGTCTCCAGCTTGAGGCGGGTGTCCATGCCCAGGTTGAGCGCCACCTGCAGCGCCTTCATGGTGTCGTCGCGGCAGTCCGGGTAGCCGGAGAAGTCGGTCTCGCACATGCCGCCCACCAGCACCGTCAGGCCGCGCCGGTAGGCCACGGTGGCGGCCACCGTCATGAACAGCAGGTTGCGGCCGGGGACGAAGGTGTTGGGCAGGCCGTTGGCCTGGGTCTCGATGGCGATATCGTGCGTCATCGCGGTCTGCGAGATCTCGGAGATCAGCGACAGGTCGATCATGTGGTCCTCGCCCAGCTTGGCGTTCCACTGGGGCGAGTGGGCGCGCAGGCGCGCGATCACGGACGGGCGCACGGTCAGTTCGACGGCGTGGCGCTGGCCGTAGTCGAAGCCGATGGTTTCCACGCGCGCGTAGTGCTTCAGCGCCCAGGCCAGGCAGGTGGTGGAGTCTTGGCCACCGCTAAACAGGACCAGGGCGGAATCGGTAGGCAGCATTGCTTTGTTCTTTCAAGGACTTGCAGGGCGTTGCAACGTTATAAGTACGCCATCTTTTAGGGCAATCCGGTAACATGTCAGCCAGCGTACACCCTGATGGAGTCTCATGTTACCGGCATCGCCAGCAAAAAAAATGGCAGGATCACGAATTTTGGCACAAGTTGTGGCAAAAGTATCCGGCCGCCTCGCCGTGGCCGGCGTCCTCGCAGCCGTTGCGCTGCCCGCCGCCGCGCAGGGATTGAAATACGACGTCCACATCGACGCCCCCGCCCCGCTGCGGGAACTGCTGGAACAGAACCTTGACCTATTGCGCTTTCGCGGCAACGCGCGCATGGACCGCGAGCAGCTGGTGCGTCTGGTGCGCGCCGCGCCGGCGCAGGTCAAGACGCTGGCGGCCACCGACGGTTACTACTCGCCGGTGGTCGAGGCCCGGCTTGACCGCGACGGCGACACGCCCCGGGTCGAGCTCAGCGTGCAGCCGGGCGAGCCGGTGCGGGTCGGCGACGTCGACCTGGAGCTGCGCGGCTTCGCGCCGGTGCCGGACCTGCCGCCCGAAAAACAGTTCGACACCACCGCGCTGAAAGCCGGGTGGACGCTCAAGAAAGGCCAGGTGTTCCGCCAGACCGACTGGGAGCAGGCCAAGCGCGGCCTGCTGCGCCAAGTGGTGCAGACGCGCTACCCGCGCGCGCAGCTGACCGACACCCAGGCCACGGTGGACCCGGACAATCACGTCGCCGCGCTGCGGGTGGTGCTCGACAGCGGCCCGGAGCTGCGCTTCGGCGAGCTGCGCGTGGAGGGCCTGAAGCGCTACCCGGCCGCCATCGTGCGCAACCTGAACCCCATCCATCCGGGCGACTACTACAGCGAGGCCGCGCTGCAGTCCTACCAGGCGCGCCTGCAGGACACGGGCTACTTCAGCAGCGTGGAGGTCAGCGCCGACATGGGCGCGGTGCTCAACGAGCAGCTGGAGGCCGGCGCCGCCACGCCGAAGCAGAACGCCGAAGCGGCGATGGCGCCGCTGCCGCTGCTGGTGCGCGTGACCGAGAACAAGCGCCGCAACGTCAGCGCCGGCCTGGGTTTCAGCACCAACACCGGCAACCGCGCCTCGCTGGCGTACGACGACCTGTCGGTGTTCGGCCTGCGCATGAAAAGCGCGCTGACACTGGAGACCAAGAAGCAGACCGCGCGCAGCGATTTCTACTTCCCCACCACCGTCGACGGCTACAACGACAGCTTCGGCGCCTCGTTCGAGCGCAGCGACATTTCCGGCGAGGTCACCAGCGTGGCCAGCGTGGCCGGCAAGCGCGCCTGGGGCACGCCGCTGCTCGAGCGCAGCCTGTCGCTGGAGCTGCTGACCGAGACCAAGACCTTGGACGGCATCCCGTCCAGCACCAGCAAGAGCCTGCCGCTGACCTACGCCGTCACCTGGCGCAAGCTGGACAACCTGCTGTTCCCGACCAGGGGCTACGCGCTCAACGCGCAGCTGGGCGGCGCGCTGCTGCCCATCCTGACCGACGAGGCCTTCGTGCGCGGCTACGCACGCGCCGTGTGGTACCGGCCGCTGACCACCAGCACCAACCTGATACTGCGGGCCGAACTGGGCGCGCTGGCCTCGCGCGACAAGAACGGCGTGCCGGCCGTGTACCAGTTCCGCGCCGGCGGCGACCAGTCGGTGCGCGGCTACGCCTTCCAGGAGCTGGGCGTGCACGAGGGCGAGGCCATCACCGGCGGCCGCTACCTGGCCACCGGCAGCGCCGAATTCCAGTACTGGTTCAAGCCCGCCTACGGCATGGCCGTGTTCTACGACGCCGGCAACGCCGGCGACACCTTCAGCGCGCTGCATCCGAAATCCGGCTACGGCGCCGGCGGCCGCTGGAAAAGCCCCGTCGGGCCGATCAACGTGGACGTCGCGTACGGCCACGCGGTCCACAAATACCGATTGCACTTCTCGCTGGGATTCACCTTCTGATGGCCGACAACCAAGACACTCCAACCCCGGCGTCGCCGAACGTCGCCACGCCGCCGCGCCGTCGCTGGCCGCGGCGCGTGCTGATTTCGCTCGGCGTGCTGGTGGCGCTGCTGGCCGGCGCCTTCTGGCTGCTGGGCCGCGAATCGACCTTGCAGCAGCTGGTGCAGCGCATCGCCAACGCCAGCGGCGGGCAGGTCGCCGTCAGCGGCGTCTCCGGATCGCTGTACCACCGCATGCACATCGGGCATCTGGTCTATCGCAGCAAGGACAGCGTCGTCACGGCCGACGACATCGACATCAACTGGTCGCCGCTGCAGTATTTTTTCGAAGGACTGGCCATCAGCGAACTGCACGTGGCCGCGCTGACGGTGCAGAGCATCGGCCCGTCGGAGCCGGCCAAGATGCCCGCGTCGCTGGCCGCGCCCTTCCGTCTCAGCCTGTCCGACGCGCGGCTCGACAAGCTGACCTTGACCAGCGCCACCGGCAGCAATGTGATCGAACGCCTGCGCTTCCAGCTGTACGGCGACCGCACCAGCTGGCACCTGCAGCAGGCCAGCGCCCACACCGCGTTCGGCGACGCCACGGCGGACCTGACCATCGGCGCCAGCAAGCCGTTCGCGCTGCAAGGCAAGGCCGCGCTGGTGCAGACCGGCGCCGCCGCGCAATCGTCGCAGAACGGCGGGGCCACGCGGCCGACGCAGACTGGCGGCGCGCGGCTGTCGCTGGAAGCCGGCGGCAACCTGGAGCTGTTGACGCTCAAGGCGCACGGCAGCGCCAATGGCGCGAGCGGCAAGGCCAATGTGGCGCTGGCGCCGTTCGATCCCGTCATCCTGCGCGCGCTGGACCTGAACGCGCGCGACCTCGATCCGGCCGGCTTCGATCCAGGCTGGCCGCAGGCGAAATTCAGCCTGCAGGTCAGCGCCGCCATCGCGGCTGACCAAAAGCTGTCCGGCCAGTTCGCACTGGTCAACCAGGGCAAGGCCGCGCCGCTCGACCAACAGGGCTTGCCGCTGCAAGCGTTCAGCGGCAAGCTGGCCGGCACGCTGACCGCCTCCCAGCTGGAGAACGTGCTGCTCGACTTGGGCGCGGCGGGACGCTTCACCGGCGGCGGCCACGTCAAGCGCAGCGCGCCCGACGCCGGCGTCGACGCCGCGCAGTTCGCGCTGCACACCGACCGCCTCGACTTAAAGAACATCCACAGCAGCATCAACCAGACCAGCGTGGCCGGCGACATCACGCTGGGCAGCACGCCAAGCAAGCAGACGCTGAGCGCCAGGCTGGCGCAGGACGGCCTGCGCCTGGACCTGCAAGCCTCGCTGGCCGACGCCCTGCTGCAGCTGCACGAGGCGCGCCTGCTGGCCAAGAAAGGCAGCATCAGCGCCACCGGCCAGGCCAGCCTCAAGGACAAGCGGGAGTTCAGCGCCAGGCTGCACGCCGACCATTTCGATCCATCCGCGCTGGGCGCCGGCTATCCGGTGGCCGACCTCAATGCCGACATCAACGCCAGCGGCCACGTCGCGCCGGCATGGCAGGTCGCGGCCGGGTTCGACCTGAAGGCCAGCAAGCTCGCGGGCCAGACGCTGTCCGGCAACGGCAAGCTGAATGCGGACGCGCAGCGCATCAGCGGCGTGGACGCCCATCTGGCGATGGCGCAGAACACCGCCGACATCAGCGGCGGCTTCGGCGCGCCGGGCGAACAGCTGCGCTGGAAGGTCGACGCGCGCCAGCTGTCGGCGCTGGCCTCGGACCTGATCGGCGCCGTCAGCGCCAGCGGCGTCGTCACCGGCAGCATGGCCGAGCCGCGCACCACCTTCGAAGCCGACGCCAAAGGACTGGGCCTGGCCTCCGCCAAGCGCCCCGTGCCCGATAGCCTGATCCACGCCGACGGCGACATCGCGCTGGCCGGTCCAAAGAAAACGCCCGAGCTGAAAATGAACGGCGCCATACAGCGCCTGAACCCCGCCGCTTTCGGCGCGGCGCAGGCGGGCTCCGTCAACGCCACGTTCACGGCCGACGCGCGGCTGGCCGCCGACTGGCGCGCCGGCGTGAACCTGACCTTGCAGCCGTCCACCTTCGCCAACGCGCCGCTGAGCGGCTACGCCAAACTGAACGCCGACAAGGACAGCATCGACAACGCCGACATCGACCTGCGGCTGGCGTCCAACAGCCTGCAGGCCAAGGGCAGTTTCGGCAGCCCGCGCGCCAAGCTCGATTGGAAGCTCAGCGCGCCGCAGCTGGCCGCGCTGGGTCCGCAGTTCGCGGGCGCGCTGCAGGCCAGCGGCAGCCTGTCCGGCACCCGCGCCAAGCCGGCGCTGACGCTCGCGCTGGACGGCGCCAACCTGCGCGCGCCCGGCCAGCAGCAAATCGGCACGATACGCGGCAGCGCCACGTTGGGCAGCACCACCGCGCTGGCGGCCGGCGCGCCGCCAGCCATCTCGTCGGCCATCTCGGCGGTCACGTCGGCGGCCAAATCGGCCGTAGCATCGGCGGCCACCGGCGCCAACGCCCGCGCCACGGCACGCGCCAACGCGGCACGCGGCGCCGCCGACGCCGACATCTACGCCGACGTCCCGCTGGTGAGCGACATCGAAATCACCCGCTACGCCTCCCCTTCCCTGACGCTGGACAAGGCGCGCCTGCAAACGAGCGGCACGCGCAGCAGCCACACGCTGCAGCTCAGCGCCAGCAACGCCGACTTCGACGCCGCCGTGCGCGTCAAGGGCGGCTGGGCCAACGACACCTGGACCGGCGCCATCGACACCCTGCAAAACCGCGGCCGCTACGCCTTCACCTTGGCCGCGCCGGCGCCGCTGAAGCTGGCCGCGCCGGCCGGCAGCGGCGTCGCCGGCCTGCTGCACCCCGAGCTGATCGCCCTGGGCAGCACCGCCGTCAAGCTCCCCGATGGCAGCATCCGCATCGACAGCCTGGAAAAATCCGGCCCCGCGTGGCGCAGCAAGGGCATGGCCGCCGGCGTGCCGGTCAACTACCTGGCCCAGTTCTCCGACGCCTGGCGCGACAACGTCCGCAGCACCATGACCGTCGGCGCGGAATGGGGCCTGCACCTGCAGGCGGCCAGCAAGGACAGCCCGCCGGTGCTGGGCGGCCTGCTGCACGTCTACCGCGAACAGGGCGACCTGACCATCACCGGCGCCGACCTGCCGCAGCCGCTCGGCCTGCGCACGCTGGACGGCCGGGTCGACGTCAACGAAGGCACGCTGCGCGTGCAACTGAAGGTGGACGGCACCCGCGCCGGCCAGGCCCGCATCGACGCCACCGCGCAGCTGCACGACGGCCGCCTGGCCGACAGCAGCGCCATCACGCTGAGCGGCAACGCCAATATGGGGTCGCTGGCCTGGCTGGCGCCGCTGGCCGGGCAACCGGGGCTGGAAATCGACGGCGCGCTCAAGCTGGCCGTCACCGGCGGCGGCACCATCGCCGCGCCGCTGCTGGACGGCGACATCAGCGGCGACAAGCTGGTGCTGAACTGGGTGGACCAGGGCATCAAGCTGCGCAACGGCCAGCTGCAGGCGCGCCTGAGCGGCGACCAGCTGCAACTGCAAAAGCTGGCCTTCGACGGCAACGAGGGCCACGCGCAGGCCGACGGCTGGATACGCTACGCAGCCAACGAGGCCACCATGAACCTCAAGCTCAGCGCCGACAAGCTGGAAGTGCTGTCGCGCCCCGACCGCATCCTGGTCCTCAGCGGCCAGAGCACGCTGGTGCGCGACGCCAAACGCTTCCAGCTGGACGGCAAATTCCGCGCCGACCGCGCCAACATCGAACTGGCCGGCGAGAACACGCCCACCCTCAGCGACGACGTGGTCATCATCGGCAAGGGCGCGCCACCGGCCAAGGCGCAGGCGCAACAAGGCCAGCCGCTCAACATCGACCTGGAGGCCGACCTGGGCGACGCCTTCAACCTCAAAGGCAAGGGTCTGGACGCCCAGCTGGCAGGCGCGTTGCGCATCCGCGTGGCCGACCGCCGGCCGCCGCGCGTCAACGGCAGCATCCGCGTGGTTAGCGGCACCTATGCGGCGTATGGACAGAAGCTGGCGATCGACCGCGGCGTGATCAACTTCACCGGCGCCTACGACAATCCCGGCTTGAGCATCCTGGCGGTGCGCCGCCGGCCCGAGGGCGAGGCGCTCAGCGAGACCAACGTGGAAGCGGGCGTGGAAGTGCGCGGCACGGCGCTGGCGCCGGTGGCCAAGCTGGTCTCCACGCCGGCCGTGTCGGACAGCGACAAGCTGGCCTGGCTGGTGCTGGGCCATGGCATCGACAACACCGCCGGCAACGACATGGCGCTGCTCAGCGCAGCGGCGGGCGCGCTGTTCGGCGGCGGCCAGGGCAAGCTGGCCAACGCGCTGGGCGTGGATGAACTGGGCGTGAGCCAGGCGGCCGGCACCTCGGCCGGCGCGGCCACGGGCTTGCAGACCACGGTGGTCACGGTGGGCAAGCGGCTGTCGTCGCGCGCCTACCTGAGCTTCGAGCAGGGCGCGGGCACGGCGACCAGCCTGGTCAAGCTGAAGTACAAGCTGAACCCGCGCATCGCGCTGCAGTTCCAGACCGGCACCAACAACGCGCTGGACGTGCTCTACACCTGGGCCTTCGACTAACTTGGATTGTGGTCCGGCACCGGGTCGTCCTGCGGCACGGGATGGGGGATGGCCGGCGGCGCCGGGTCATCCACCGGAACAGGGTCGGGGGCGCGGTGAGTGAGGTGCATGGTCGGTACTCCTTGAGCTGAGTCGTACCGCCATTCTACGCCGCTCTACTCCGGTTTCGCGTGCCTGACGTATTTATCCAGCCAAGCGTTGGTCTCGTACAGCATGTGCAGGATGGACTCGCGCGCGCGGTAGGCGTGCGACTCGTTCGGCAGCATCACCAGCCGCGCCGTGCCGCCCAGCCCCTTGATGGCCTGGAACATGCGCTCGCTCTGCAAGGGGAAGGTGCCGGAGTTGCTGTCCTCGGCGCCGTGGATCAGCAGCATCGCGTCCTTGATCTTGTCGGCGTTATTGAACGGCGACATGGCCTGGTACACCTCCTGCGCCTGCCAGAACGCCCGCTCCTCGGACTGGAAGCCGAACGGCGTCAGCGTGCGGTTGTAGGCGCCGCTGCGCGCGATCCCCGCGCGGAACAGCCGCGTGTGCGCCAGCAGGTTGCCGGTCATGAAGGCGCCGTACGAATGGCCGCCGATGGCGATGCGGTGGCGGTCGGCCACGCCGCGCCGCACCACCTCGTCCACCGCCGCCTGCGCATCCGCCACCAACTGCGGCAGATAGCTGTCGTTCGGCTCGGCGTCGCCGGCGCCGATGATGGGGAAGGATGGATTGTCCAGCACCGCGTAACCCATCGCCAGGAAGGCCGCCGGCCCCCAGTAGCTGACCGCGTTGAAGCGGTACGGCGAGCCGGTGGTCTGGCTGGCAGCGCCGGCCGACTTGAATTCCTGCGGATAGGCCCACATCAGCAGCGGCAATGGGCCGTCTCGCACCGCGTCGTACCCGGACGGCAGCATCAGCGTGGCGGTCAGCTCGACGCCGTCGTTGCGCGGGTAGCGGATCTGCTCCTTGTGCACGTCCTTGAGCTGCGGCGTCGGATGCGGATAGTTGGTCAGCGCCTTGAGCTGCAGGCCCTCGGGCCGCGTCAGGTCGCGCAGGTAGTAGTTGGGCCGCTCGGTCGGCGACTCGCGTGTCGTCAGCAGCAGCGTGCCCTCGTCGTTCAGCACCGCCGCCACGTTCTCGAAATACGGCGCCTCGCTCTGGAACAGGCGCTCCTTGTGCCGCGTGGTCAGGCTCAAACGGTCGATGAAGGGACGGTCGCCCTCCGGCGTGGCGCCGGCGCCGTCCAGCAGGATGGTGGTGCCGGGGCCGATCAGCAGGCGCGGGAAGCCGCTGGCGTCGGCCCGCATCACCGGCGAGCCGGGGCTGTTGTAGCGGTCCTCGTACGAGCCGGCGTAAATCAGCTCCGGCGGCGTGGACAAGTGTTCCGGCTCGATCATCCACTGCTTGTAGTCGCGTGTCTTGTGCCAGCGCTCGTTGATCAGGGCGACGTCGCCGCGCCCCCAGGCCACGCCGGCGTAGCGCATCGTCAGCCGCGCCAGCACCAGCGGCGGTTCGCGGAACGGCGCCGCGTGCACGTAGACCACGTCGCGGATATTGTCGACCACCGGGCGCGCCGGATCGCCGCCGTCCTGCGCCTCGGTCCACACCAGCGTGGCCGGCACGTCGGCCCGCCACGACACATGGCGCACGCCCTCGGACACCGCGTCGTTCCCCGGCGGCAGGCCCTCCTCCAGCGGCAGCGTGGCCACCGTGTGCAGCACCTCGCCGTTCATGTCGCGCACCTCGATCCGCTCGCCGAAGCTGGACGCCGGCACGATGTAGGAATACGGCCGCGTCACGCTTTGCGTCAGCAGGTACTGGCCGCCCGGCGCGATCGAGGTGCGCGAGAACTGCCCCGGCGCGCCGATCGGGCGCGGCTTGCCGTGCAGGTCCAGCAGCACCATCTGCACCGTCACGTAGTACTCGAACAGGCGCGCGTCGTCCTCGTTCTTGAGCAGGTCCTGATAGGTGCGCAGCTGGCGCGGCGCGCCTCCCGGTTCGCTATCCTGCAGCATCGGCCCGGCCGGCACGCCGTCCGGCTGCGGCGCCTTGCCGATGCCGGCGGGACGCCAGTGCACCAGCAGGCCGCTGCTGTCGGGCAGCCAGTTGAAGCCGCGCGTGAGCACCGCCGACAGCGGCTGCGCCGACAGCCGCCTGGCCTTGCGCGCCTCGATATCGACCAGCCACAATTCCACCGCCCCGCGCTCGCCCTTGTAGGCCACGTGCGAGAACGCCAGGTGGCGCTGGTCGGGCGACCAGGCCAGGTCCGCCAGGCGCAGCGCGCGCGGCAGGCCCTTGATGCGGCTTTCCTTTTGCGTGGCGATGTCCAGCAGACCGAGGTCGGTGCCGAACGAGAAGCGCGACGAGGAACAGGTGCGCGGGTTGATGCGCAGGCCGGCCAGCTTGAGCTCCGGCTGCGCCACCTCGGCGATGCCCGGCAGCGGCGGCGTCTGCACCACGGCGGCCAGGTTGCGTTGCGGGCTCAGGCTGAGGCCCGGCGCGCGCGGCGCGTCGACGATGTCCATCAGCGCGGCGGGCGGCAGGCGGTAGCCGCCTTCCTGCGCGCCGGCCTGCGGCGAGGCGGCCATCAGTCCCAGATTCAGCGGCAGCATGGTTAACGGTTTGTTCATGGAAGTCCTTTCGGTCCAGAAGCGAGGCTGCTGCGGACCAGTTTGCTTATGCTATCCGTGAATGTCAATCAATGCCGGATATTCCGTGACAATCTGTAACGCTGGGGCGCAAAGGCGGAGTGGCGTACAATCGCGGTTCTTCGAATCACGCCGTTGGAATCGTCTATGGATATGCCTACTATCGTCCTGTTGCTGCTGGTGCCCCTGGCCATCTGGCGCATCTACTCGCGCCTGAAACGCCTGATGGGCCGCGCCAGGTCCGAACTGTGGCGCCACTACACCGCCGCCGTGGTGATGGCCGGCGTGCTGGGCGTGCTGGCCGCGACGCTGCTGGGCAAGTGGGACGCCTTCGCCGCGCTGGCGGTGGGCGCGGCGTTCGGCGCCGCGCTGGGTTACCGCAACATGCAACTGACCCGGCTGGAGAACACGCAGGAGGGCTTCTTCTACACGCCCAACCGCCGACTGGGTTTGCTGGTGGCGATGCTGTTCATCAGCCGCCTGATCTACCGCCTGTTCGAGGCCTACCTGCACATGCACGACCGCCTGCCGCTGGATCCGGACTTCATCGGCAATCCATTGACGGCCGTGCTGTTTGGCTTGCTGGCCGGCTTCTACTGCTGCTACAGCGTGCTGCTGATCCGCTGGCGCCGCACCCAGGTGCCGGTGCCGCGCCCGATCGACATCTTCGATATCAAATAAGCTAGCGGGCGGCCAGCTGCCGCACTGGGCTATTAGTCCACGTCCCGGGCACACATGACGAGCGACGTCGTTTTGGCGCCAGTGCTATCGTATTTCATGTGGAAAGGAACGCATTTGGTGGTATGCTGAATGTATCCGCAGTGCAATTTTCTTGTGCTGAAATCACAGTTATGAATACGTCCATCTACGACAAAACCGCCAAGGGCCGGGAAGAGATCGCGACACGCAAGCATCAGCTGGCGCCGCGCTTGCGCACCTTGCTGGTACTGATCGACGGCCGCAAGACCGAGGAGGAACTGCTGCGCAACGTGGCGGGATTGGGCTTGACCGCCGGCGCGCTGAGCGAACTGCTGGCGGGGGAATTCATCGTGCTGTCGACCAGCTACGTGTCGCTGGCGGAAGCGCCGGTGGAGGCACCGCCCGAACCGGAACCCGAACAGGTGCAAATGCCGGTGGCCGCACAGGTCCAGCAATTCCAGTCGCTTTACGATTTCTTCAACAAGACCATCAAGAGTACGATAGGCCTGCGCGGCTTCACCTTGCAGCTGAAGGTGGAAAAAGCCAGCTCGGTCGACGACTTCCGCGAGCTGCGCATGCCCTATCTGGAGGCGGTACAAAAAGCCAAGGGCAACGACACCGCCGCCGCCCTGGCCCTGCAGCTGGACCGGCTGCTGGGCATAGCCCCAGCAGCCGACAGCCTGACCTTCGATTGACCTTCGACTGACCGTCAGGCCACCTTGGCCGCTTCGGCCGGACGGCGCTGCAGCACGAAGATCGGCTGCGCCCACTCGGTATCCTTCTTCTTCTTGCTCGTGATGAGCGTCAGCTCCGAAGGATCGTAGACGTCGGTGTTGTGCGTCAGCGGCGTCGTCATCAGGTACTGCGCCTCGGTGTTCTTCAGGAACTCGCCGACCAGCTGGATGTTGCGGATATCCAGGTGGGCAAACGGTTCGTCGATGAACACGAAGCCGCCGGAACCATCCTCCGACTTCAGCAAGCCAATCAGCAGCACCAGCGATTTCATCACCTGCTGGCCGCCGGACGCTTCGCCGTCGTTCATGCCGATGATGCCCTTGCCGTCGAACTTGAAGCGCACGTGCAGGCCCGCCTGCGACAGCTGCGTATCGTCGTTCTCCAGCCGCACCGGATCGGAATGCACCTCGATGCCCGCCAGCTCGCCCAGCTCCTTGATGTTCTTGGAGTAGGTCTTGATGGTGTAGCGCAGCCGCTCCATGTAGGCGCCGCGCGCGTTGCCGGTGGCCTCGATGGCGCGGTTGTTCTGGTAGCGGCGCTCCTCAGTTTCCGACTGGCGGCCATGCAGCTGCTCGTTCAGGCGCTGGTACTGGTCGATCACGGTGGCGTCCAGTTCCCAGTCGCTGCGGGCCAGGCTGGCCTCCAGCGAATGGACACGCAACACCACCTGGTGCGAGTTCTGGTGCTCGCTGACCAGCGCCGCGCGGCGCGCCGGACGGCGCCAGCTCTTCGGCAGATGACGCCAGCTTTTGCGCAGCGCCAGCAAGGCGCGCGCATGATCAGCGCGCTGCTCGATCTGGCGCTTGTTGTTCAGGCGCAGACCGGCCTCCGATTCGGACAATGCGAAGCGCGCGTTCTGCCACGTCGTGTCGGCGCGGGTGCGCGTGACGACGGCGTTCTTGATCAGCGTTTGCAGCTCGCCCAGGCGGGTGCCGACTTCGGTGCGCTCTTCCTTCAGCGGCACGGCGTTGCGCGCCGCCTCGTCGAATTCCTCCTGGCGCGCTGCCAGTTCCTTGGCTGCGTCCACACCGGCCAGGCGCGATTTGAGCGAACTGATTTCCGTCGCCAGCTTGGAGACGATCAGCGTCAGCGCATCCTCCTGCGCCTCCAACGCCGGCAGCGATTTCTGGATCGCTTCCATACGCTGCGTGCGGCCGGCGGAACCGAAGCGGTAGCGCGACGCCTCGACGAACAGCGAGCGGCCGCCGCGGCGTTCGCGGTGGTAGGCGTCCGGCGTGATCCACTCGTCGTGGCTACCCAGCTTTGCGCCGGCATCCACGGTGTCCACGCGGGTGATGCGGGACAGCTGCTCCACCAGCCACGCAGGCACCTTGGCCGAGAACTTCACCACCGACATCAGCGAATCGTCCTTGACCGTCGGCGCATGCACCAGGTCCGGCACGATGAAGTGGCGATAGCGCTCCTTCTCCGCCAGGCGGTAGGCCGCCGAAGCGTCGGACGACTTATCCAACAGCACCACGGAGGCATAGCCACCGAGCACGCCCTCGATCGCGCCCTGCCAGCGCGCATCCGTCACCTCGACGATATCGGACAGCATGGCGTGGCCGATGCCGGCGTCGTTCAACGCGCGGCGCATGCTGCGCTGCGCTTCCGGCTCCGGCATCGCGGTCTTGCCCTGCAGGGCCGCGATGGTCGACAGCTCGCCGGCGATCTTGGTGGCGACGGCGTCGCGCGCCATGCGCTGGCGCGCCAGTTCGATTTCCTTTTCCTGCAGCTGCTGCGCCACTTCGGCCAGGTCGGCGCCGGCATCGGCGGCCAGCTTTTGCAGGCGCGCCTTCTGTTCCAGCAGGCTGTCGAGCGGCTTCAGTTTGCCGTTGATCTGATTCAGGCGGCTTTGCAGCGCGGTCGATTCCTGCTCCAGCACCGTCTCGTGCTGTTGCGCGTCGGAGAGCGCCTTGGCCTGCGCGGCCAGCGCGTTGCGCTTGTCGGTCAGCTGCTGGTCGGCCTGCATCAGCGGCTTGCGTGCATCGCGCAACTGGCGGCTGATGTTGGCGTGCTTCTCGCGCGCCTCGTGGTACTCCAGCGTCGGCAGCACTTCTTCCTGCAGGTTGCGGCGCTCCTTGTTCAGGTCTTCCCACTGGTGGTAGTTGGCCACGCGCAGGCGCAGGCCCTCCAGGTTGGTCTTGGAAGCTTCCAGTTCGCTCTCGAAGCGTTTCAGCTCGATCTCGGTGTCGCGCTGGTGGCGCTTGGCTTCGTCGTAGGCGTCCAGCACCTCCTTGTCGCCGAAGACCTGGAACACCAGGTCCAGCAACTGGCGCGGCGCGTATTCGCACAGCTTGTCGGTCTCGCCCTGCTCCAGCGCCAGCACCTTCGCCATCGCCGGCGACAGGCCGGCGTTGGCCAGGCGCTTGCGGTAGTTCTCGACGCCGAGCCAGTCGTTGCCGGCCTCGCCGATGTCCTCGATCTGCACGTTACCGGGACGCATAAGGTACTGGCGCTTCCAGTCGCCGCCGTTCTTCTGGATCTGGCAGAACAGCGTGACCTCGTCGTCGCTGAAGAAGCCGGAGCTGCGGAACGGACGGTTGGACAGCTGCTTGCCGACGTTCTTGTTGTCCACCACAGCGCGCAGCCAGGCGGTCTGCTGGCCGCTGTGGCGGGCGTAGTGCTTGTAGGTGCGGCCCATCGAGCAATCGAGGCCGAACAGCGTGCGCAAGGCGTCCAGCAAGGTGGTCTTGCCGGAGCCGTTCTGGCCCGCGATGGTGATGATCTTGGCGTCCAGCGGAATGTTCTTGATGCGCTGCCAGTAATCCCAGTGGACCAGCTCTAACGATTTAATGTGAAACATGGCTTAATCCTCGGCTGGAAGTTCGGAGTCGGGGGCGGCATCTTCAACCACCTCCTCGTCGTTGGCGGCTGCCGGCGGCGCGCTGCGCGGCACCGGGATGATCTGCGCCGGCGAACGCTTGAACACGTCGGCCAGCGCGCCGTTGATGATGCGCTCTTTCAGCAGGTCGGTATCCATCATCAGGTCCAGCAGCGGACCTTCGACGATCACGTCGCCGCGCCGCTCGATGAAGCCCAGCTTGGCCAGGATGCCGAGGTTCATATCCAGGCGGGTCTTCTTGCCCAATTTGTCGCCGAAGTCGGCCAGCAGCGCCTTGTAGGCGATGCCGATCGAGGTGTCCTCCGCGCGCGGCAGCGGCTTCTCCACGCCGAACATGTCGTTCTGGTCGTCGTCCGCGTGCTGGTGGGTCTCCTGGCGTTCGCGCTTGGGCAGGATGATCTGCGCCCACAGCACCACCAGCAGCGCCACGCCATCGCGCGACAAACCGAAGTTATTGTTTTGCCAGACGTCGCGCGCGCCGAAGATCTTCGGCTCGATGGCGCGGTGCAGCGCGATGGTCACGTGATCGGCGTAGACGTTGTCCAGCAGTTTGAGGCCGGTGGCCAGCAGGCGCGCGTCCACCTCGGCGCGGAACAACTCGTCCGACAGCACGCGCTTGACCAGTTTATCGTCGCGGCGCAGGGTTTGATGCGTCAGCAGGCGCGCGATCAGGATTTGGGAATCGTCATTCATCTGACTTGTCGCCTTCCGTATTCAAAGACAGTGAGAGGGAGGCCAGGGACATCGCCGCCACGTGCAAATCGGGCAGCTGTATCATTTCGTCGGTTGGGGTGAACTTGACCGGCAGGCGCGCCAGTTCGGCGGTGGCGCCTTGCAGGCGGGCCTCGTCGGCGTCGCCCAGCAACGGCAGCATCGAGGCGCGGTACGACGCCACGGCGAACGACGCCGGCAGCAGCGAATCCTGCACCGGGATCGATTTCGGCCCCTCGGCGGCGATGCTGGGGAAGTTGCCCAGCGCCGCGAAGTCGGACAGGCGCGCCAGCCAGTCATCGAGCTCGCGCTGCATCTGCGGGCCGTCGCTGATGGTGGTCGGGGCGTCGGTGCCGGTCGGCAGGCCGTTGGAGACGGCGCTGACGGCGCGGTCCTGCAGCAGCTCGGTCTCGGCCACGTCGATCATCTCGGCCGGCGTGATAAACAGCGGCACCACCGGCTGGTCGATGGCGTCGGTCGCCAGCGAGGCCAGATCCTCGTGCAGCAGCAGCCAGCGCTTGATGTCGGTGGTGGACAGGCCGGATTGGCCCAGGTGCACGCGCTGGCGTTCGATCTGGTTCAGCGCGCGCGAGAACATGCCCTGCATGTTGAGCAGCGCCGATTGCGCGCGGCCGATGGCCTGCGCCGCCTTGTGCGTGGCGCCGTCGGCGTTTTCGTCGGACAGGATGGCGCGCAGGATCTCGGAGCCCTTCTCCACCCAGTCGCAGGCGGTGTGCCACTTGGCCTGCGAGGCGCGCAGGCGGAACTCGGACCCGGAGGCGATGGCGTCCGAGAATTCCTCGGTCAGGTCGACCAGGCGGCCCAGCAGGTGGTTCAGCTGTTCGACGGTGACGCCGCCCATCACCTGGGCGCCGGCCACCTGCGACAGCAGGAAGCCCATGTCGGCGTTGTCCTCTTCCTTGCCCAGCGCGAGCAGGCCGTCGATGGCCGACAGCACGTTGCGTGCCATCGGCGTCACGCGGTACACGGCTTGCTGCGCGTCCCAGGCCAGCAGCTGGTTGGTGCGCAGGCGCATCAGCACCGTCTCCAGCGACTCGGGCAGCAGGTAGGCCAGGCGGGTGTTGATGTCGGCGCGCGAGAAGGTGGACGACGCGGCGTCGGACGCCAGCTCGCGCAGCACCAGCAGGCGCACCAGGACGCCGTCGAAGCCGCCGTGGAACAGCGCCGTGAACACCTGCAGCAGCGGCTGCGCGCGTTTCAGGTGGTAGACCTGCTCGATCTCGTCGGCCGAAAAGTTCGGCTGGAAGTGGGCTTGCAGGCTGTCCTGCTGCTGTTGCTGATCCAGCTCACTTGTTGTAATTTCTATCATTCTTTGCCATTCTGTACGCAACGCAACGACTAGATTGCGGGGGCGTCAGTATAGCAGGAGCTCACTTTTTCACGGCCTTTTCCAGCGTCTGGTCGACGTAATCGCCGTCGGCGTCGTTGAAGCGCACGCGCACCGGGTACCAGTCCATCGATGGCGCCAGCCACAGGTCGACCTGCTGGCCCTGCGCGTCCGGCGGCGGCGCCTTGACCAGGTGGACCGCGTTGACCTCGTTCGCGCCGATCTGCACTGCCTCATTCTTCAGCACCTTGAAGCTCCACACCTCGGCGTCGCGGCGGCCGGCCACGAAGTACTTCCACTCGCTGCCCGGCTTGAACTTGTCCGCCGCGGCGTGCGCCTGCGCCGCCAGCTGCCACTGGATGCTGGTGCGATCCTGCTCGCCGCCCTTGATCGGATAGGTCTCGTCGCCTTCGCTGAAGGTGATGGTCTTGGCGTCGCGCTGGAAGGTGGTGGTGGTCGGATCCTTGCGGAAGCGCTTCTCGACGAAGGTGGCCGGCGCCAGGCCGTAGTCGTCGACCGTGCCCTCGCTGCGGTTGTCGAGGATTTTGCCGAGCAGCGAAACGCGGCTTTCGGTGGCCACCGAGTACTTGCGGTCGCCGGCGCGCCACTGCACGGTGGCGGTGCCGCCCAGGCTCAAGCCGTGCTGCTTGGCCTTGATGACGTAGGTCAGGTCGGCCGACGGCGGCAGGCTGTATGGGCGCTTGACGCTCGGGTGCTCGCCGGCCGGGGCGTCGGCGGCGCGGGCCGCGCAGCTCAACAGGATGGCGGCGCTCATGCCCAGCAGGCGCGTGGTGTAAGAAGTATGCATATTATTTCCCTGATTCTGACATCGTGATTTTGGAGACGGTTTGCGTGGTCAGCGCGCCGCTTGCTTCGGTATTGCGCAGCTGGACCGGGTACCAGTTCAGGCCCGGCGCCAGCCAGATGTCCAGCCGCGACGAGTAGCTGCCGGGGCGCGGCGGCCGGCTCAGATGCCAGGTCACCACCTTGCCCATCTTGGTTTCCAGCTCCTCCTCGCCCACCAGCTGGAAGCGGAACATATTGGCTTCCTTGTCCTCGCCGACCTGCATGTCGATATCGCTGCCGAACTGATTGACGTCGGCGCGGCCGATGCCGCCCAGCTGGAACGGCACCGTCGTCATGTCCTGCGCGCCGGCCATCAGCGGGTAGCTGCGCTCGGACGCCGAGAACGTGATGGTGCCGGCGTCGCGGTTGAAATGGGTCGCCGTCTCGGCCCTGCGGGCGCGCTTCTGCGTGCTGGTGTTCGGGGCGATGCCGTAGTCGTCGATGGTGCCGGCGCTGCGCATCACCAGCAGGTTCAAACGGGTCACCAGCAGGCTGATGCCCGCCTCCGCCGAGGCCTGGTAGGTGCTGCCGTCGGTCTGCCAGCTCATGTTCGCGGAACCGGTCCATTTGGTGCCGTCGGCGTCGACCCGGGCCACATCCATGTCAAGTTTGGCCGACGGCGGCAGGTTGACCTTGTAGCGGCGCGCGCCCTGCGCCGGCGGCGCCTCCACCGGCAAGGCGGCGGCCGGAGTCGGGCCGGTGGTGTCCGGCGGCGACGGCGTGCCGGTCTGCGCCTGCG